>JAHWHD010000056.1 GCA_019323525.1 Candidatus Woesearchaeota archaeon | reverse complement strand
ATGTATTGATTTTGTGATGGCTTATCTGAAAGGAACTGGGTTAAAGTTAAAGAAGTTGGAGTTTGATGGAATTCCTTCTCTTGTGATAAGTTTTGATGGAAAGAAAAAGCAAAAGGTATGGATGAACGGTCACTTGGATGTTGTACCTGCTGATATGTATAAAGGTGTTGAGAAAAAAGGTCGGCTATACGGAAGAGGCAGCCTAGATATGAAGACTGGCGCAGCTGCTGCAATTGTTCTGATGAAAGAGCTAAGTACGTTAAAGAAAAAGCTGTCAGTAGGTCTGATGCTAGTGACTGATGAAGAGATCGGCGGTGTTAATGGCTCTAAAAAGTTGATGCAGCTAGGTTACACTAGCGATTTTCTTATCTGCTGCGAGAGTACTGACCTTAACATTATCAATAAAGGTAAAGGTATACTTGGTTTAGAGCTTACTGCTAAAGGCAAGGCAACGCATGGGGCTCATCCTTGGCAGGGAGTGAATGCAATTGAACAGTTCTATGCTGAGTTCCAGAAGTTCAAGAAAATGTTCAAGGATCCAATGAAGCTTGGAAAGAATAAATGGGTGACTACATACAGCCTTAATATGATCAATTCAGGTACTGCGCATAACAAGGTGCCTGATGAATGTGCTGGCTATGTGGATATAAGACATATCGATAATTTTGATAAGATGAAGTTTGTGAAAAGGCTTAAGAAAGAGACTGGTTTTAAGGTGGATGTTAAGTCAAATGAGCCCATATTCTTTACAGACGAGAAAAATCAGATGTTCAATAAGTTTCTTGCAATTGCAAAGAAGCATAATCCAAAGTGCCAGATAAAGCATATGAACGGAGCTACTGATACAAGGTTCTTTACAATGCCTGCTGGACAGTTCGGTCCTTCTGGAAAAGGCATGCATGCTGAAGAGGAGTATGTTGATATTAAGTCTGTAAAGACTGCGTATAATGTATGGAAAGAGTTTATTCTAAGTCTTTAACCAGCTGGTCAAGTCGTTTATAGTTCTTTTCTACTTGTTCAACATCTTCTGGTGTGTAGTCGTTAGGGTTTGATTTGAAGTAATCTATCAGGCTGAAGAAAAAGTCTCTTCTACGTTTCATGTACTCTGGCTTGATATCTTCTGGTACTAGAGAAAGTTCAATCTCAAGCGCTTTAACGCATCTATCTTCTGTTTCATTATCAAGCACCTTGAATTCTACAAATTCGTGTGCAACTGCATACGGTCTATGTGGTTCAGGTACGCTGTCTGAGATTGCAAGTACATAATCTGGTCCTTTGTTGGTTGCTCGCATTACAAAGTCCTTTAACTTTTTTTCAAGGTGTTGAGGAACAACGTAATATTCGAATTTGTAGTCTCCAACCTGGACGCTTATAGGCTTGCCATGTTGTTCACAGATTGATTTTATAGTTTCAATCTCTTTATCACTGAATCCTTTCATTTAATCAAGAAAATAAAGTTTTTATTTAAAGCTTTGTTAGTATAACCGGTTCATCGTCAACATAAATAGTATGCTCAGCTTGTGATACAATGCCGCTCCTGGACTCTACAAGAGGTTTGTATTCATGCAATATCCCTAGCTGGTCAAACTGCTTGAGTGCAAATGCTATCTGGCCTTCTGAGAAATTTTCAGACAATTGGAGTTTTGAGAATGGTAATGTAAGGTAGTTGTCTCCTATATGTCTCATGATGTTCCTCACAAACATGACTCTTGTTGATTTAAACCCCATCATCGAAAATATTTCAGGCGTGCCTTTGTCATGAATAACTCCTATCCCTGTGGTTGCAAACGGTTCAATTGCGATTACCTGGCCTTTTTCAACTTGAGTGTCGTCGCCAGTGTCAAAGTTAGGGATTGTAGGAGCTGAATGTGTCTGGTACTCGTCAACTCCGTGGCCTGAAAGGTTTCTTATAGGCTGGAACCCTGCTTTTGTAATGGTCTCTTCAATAACTTTTCCAATCTCGCCAAGAGTTACCCCTGGTTTTATGATCTTGATTGCGTTGTTAAGAGCGTCTTCAGAAGCTTTTACAAGCTCAGCGTATTTTCCTGATAAGTCTATGGTGCAGGCATTGTCGCCAATAAAACCGTCAACATGCGCGCCAACATCCAATTTAACGACTTCGTCCTTAAATTTGAAATCGTCGTTGATGCTTGCAGTGTTATGCGCTGCAGTATCGTTCATTGAGATGTTCACAGGGAATGCTAGCTCTCCGCCTAGCTCTCTTATCTTAGCAGTTATCTTGTTAGTAACTTCGAGAATAGATGCTCCATGTTTAATGAGTGTTTTACCATAAGCAAGAGCTTCAGCTGCTATCTTTCCAGCTTTCTTGTACTTCTCAAGTGTTTCTGCTTCCATAGAACATGAGTTTCGGGTTGTGGTATTTAAATCTTTTCTACTTTGAACATCTTACCATGGCCTGGTATGATATAGTCTGCTAAGTCTAGAAGTTTTTTCCTGCTTTCCAATAATTTTTCTTTATCTTTCATGTATGGGTCGTCTTTGTTCAGCAGTGAGTCTTTGTCTAGGTTTTGCTCTTCATCATCAGACCACCAGAAAACGTCTGCTGCTATGGCGACTTTACCGTATTCTTCTGTATCTAAAAGGACAGCGCAGTGGAACTGGTCATGACCTGGAGTTTTTAATATTTGGATGTTTGTTCCTGGTACTTTTCCTTCATGGTCGTCAATGTTTCCGTTGTAGGAATAGATTGAAGTATCGTCAAGTACCTTGGCTTTCTCAAAGATTCCTGTTAAAAGCATGTGATCAGGATGTGTATGTGTGAGAATGACAAAGTTTATGTCAGACGGTGTTAGGTTTTGTTCTTTTAATGCTTCTAATAACGCTTTCCTGTCCATGCCAGGGTCTACTATGATGTTAAAGTTGTTATCCTGGATTAATGTTGCGGTTGAAGAAGCGAACTCTTTGCCGTCTATTTCTTTTGCATAGCCTTGGACTAGGATTTTTATTGTTGACATTTTTTAAAAGAATTTTTATTGATTTAAATAGTTTAGTAAATAACAGCCACAACAAGACCGCGTACTTGGTCAAACCTTACTTTCTCAGGGTCTTGGATCAAGTTGTTATCGCCTTTTAAGATATAATATGGGCCGTCTTTGTCTTCGCCGACATCTATCACCCTGTGGATGATAACTGCGTCTAAAGGCCCTGATTCGTATGATATGATGTCTCCAATGTGGATATCAGATGGCTGTTTTGGCATGATCTCGATACTGTTAGAGCCGATGTCGATGATGGGATCCATTGAATTGGTATCAGTGAACTGCGCCCAGGTTGCGTCTGGTATCTCAAGTATAATCCTGTCGTTGTAGACGTATATCTGGTCCTCTGAGATGTGGTCGAAAGGAGATATGCGTTCAGCCTTTATCACTGAAAACGGTTTTTTAACGTAATTAGAAGAACTCTGGCTGTACACGTTTCCAGCTACCCAGCCGAATATGAACACTAAAATCGCTATGATGAGTAGTTTCTTTAACATGCTCCAGCTGGTTTAGGGCAGTTTATAAAGCTTATGCTTGATTGACACTGGAGAGTGTCGAATGTTGTATCTTTATGGTCTATAATAAAAGAATTAGCAAATAACTATGTAACCATAAAATATAGAAATAGTAATAAAAAAAATTACTTTATCCTTACAGCTTCCAAATTTCTTGGGGCGGTTGTCTCAATCCTGTACTGCTTATGTAAAGAGCTAGCTAAGTCAAGACATTTGATGTTCTCGCCGTGGTTGACTATAACCTTTTTAGGTTTTGGTTGGCAGCGTCCTACAAAGTTCATAAGCTCGCGCCTTGTTGAGTGGCCTGTAATCTCTATCTTGTAGATTTCCGCCTTAATCTGGAGAATCTCCTGGCCCTGGCCTTTCTTGAAAGCTATCTCGCGCTCACCTTGTGAAATACGCCTTCCTAGAGAACCTGGTCCCTGGTAGCACGAGAATACAAGAGAGTTTTTAGGGTTATCGCCAAGTTGTTTAAGATACTCCACAGACGGGCCGCCAACAAGCATACCTGATGTTGCAAGAATTACGCAAGGACCTTTCTCCTCGATAATCTCTAGCCTCTCTTTCTGGCTTCCGACTTGTTTAAATATCGGCGCAAGGAACGGGTTCTGGTCTTTATGGAAGATAAGTTTTCTGACGTTCCTGTTAAGAAATTCTGGGTAAGCGGTGTGGATTGCTGTGATGTCCCAGACCATTCCGTCTATATAGACCGGAATCTCTTTAAGCTTGCCCTCGCGTACAAGGCCTTCTATCAGTACAAGGACTTCCTGGGCTCTACCCGAACCAAGGGTAGGCATAAGTACTTTCCCGCCCCTGTCAATTGTCCTGATAATTATCTCTTTCAAAAGATTGTCTTGGTCTTGTGTGTTTTTTATATCTTCTTTAGCGCCGTACGTGCTCTCTATCATCAAAGTCTCAAGCCTTGGGAACTGTGTTGCTGCAGGCTCTAACAAGGCAGTCCTTCCGAATTTAAGGTCAGCAGTGTAAACTAGGTTGTGAAGGCCGTTGCCGATATGAAGATGCGCCATTGAAGAACCTAGCATATGTCCTGCGTTGTACAAAGTGATCCTAACATCAGGCGTAACATCAGTTACTTCTTCATAGTCAAGCGTGATAGTGTGCATGACCATCTTCTTGATATCGTCGGTTGTATAGATAGGTTCTTTTCCCTCGTTTCTCTGGATCTTTATCATGTCAAGCTGAAGAAGCGCCATGATATCCCTTGTAGGGGCTGTACAGTAAACAGGTCCTGTATAACCGTACTTGAAAAGGTAGGGGACTAAGCCTGAGTGGTCAACGTGGGCGTGGGTTATAATCACTGCGTCAAGTTCGTTGATGTTAAACTCTGGGCTTTCAAGAAACGGGTAAGCGTCTTCTTCTGAAGCGACGTTAATGCCGCAGTCCAATAGCACTCTTGACTCTGGTGTCTGTAAAAGTATGCAGCTTCTTCCGACTTCTCTTGCGCCTCCAAGATAGGTTGCACGGATCCATTCGTTCTTTTTTCCACGGATCCAGCCGTCATATATACGATGGCCTATCCTGTTAAGGAACTTTCTTCTTTCGTCAGAGTTCTGGTACAACACAGCACGTATGTTCTCTATAATCTTTGACTTTATCGCAGGTTTCCTTTTAATGACAGGAACCCATAATGTTTTCTCTCTAAGTTCTTTAAGCAAAGAACCTTGCTTGCCAATCGCTAAGCCGGGTTTTTCAGCATGGATAACCACCATTGAACGTTGAGGGTCGAATATGATGTCCTCTACTTTTGCTTCCTCAGGCATGATCTCTTTAATCTTTGCTTCTGCCTTTTCCATGTCAAGCGTAATGCTTGGATCTGGCCTTAGCTCAACCCTTTTCTTGAACTCGTGGACAATCTCCCTTATCATGCCTTTATTGTCAAGAAAGAATTTCTTATCCTTTGTATATAGAACTATGTTAGCCCCTTCAAACCCAGCATCGCTTATCTTTTTTTCCGGGAGCTTTTTTAAAATTTCCTTAAGTATATCGCTCATTTTAAGAACCTCGTATTTGTTTTTTTAGAAAATAAAAAAAATTATGCTTCTATCTTGGTATTCAACTCCTTTTCCAGTACGCGTTTGCATCCGTCCTTGTTGATAATCATGACATCCACTCCGTTGCCAGATGCGTTGTCTCTCTGTAATGCTGCATTGATTGCCACCACTGCAAGTTTTATGCCTTCATCAATGCTAAGACCTTTCTTGTACTGGGATTCCATAACTCCGTAAACAAAAACGCTTCCTGAACCAGATGATATGTACTCATTAATCTCTGTCAGTGAACCGTCAGGGAACAGGTCGTACAGGTGGAAGCCTGACATATCCACTCCGCCAACAATGAAATGAGAAATTCCAGGTATTGCTGAGAATTTCCTTATGTTGTTATAAACCATATTGGAAAGCAGATTTGCAGATTCTTTCACATTAGGTTCCCTGCTTGTCCTTATCTTTTTCAGCTTTAATTCAGCTTTTAAAAGCTTGATAAGAAGCAGTACATCAGACACAGTGCCTGCCATTGTCAGAGCAATCCTGTCAGTAACTTCATGTATCTTTTTAGCTCTCTTGTCAACTATTAAGTTACCAGCTGTTGCTCTCTTGTCAGCAGCCAACACCAAACCCTCTTTACATACTATACCTACAGTTGTAGTACCAGTCTTTAGTTCTTCTTTCATTTAATCAACCTCTCAGAACTCATAATTATGTACATGATGGGGATGGGTTATTTATAAAGGTTTCGGTTATCGATAATATTTAAAAAATAAAATCTATTTCCTATTCAGCATTACAATCATAAACACTCCTACAACGATTACAATGATCTCAAGCACTATGATTGCTGTTCCTTTGTCAAAGCCAAAGCTTTGTTTGACCTCTGTTGCAGGTGCCTGCTGAGTTGTTGAAGCTGATGTTGTCTCATCTTCAGAATCCTGTGCTGGTCTAGTCAGTTGTTCTGTAGTTGATGACGTGCCAGTCTCTGATGACTGTTCACTCTCTTCGGGTTCTTCATCAGAAGGATCATCGTTGCTGTCCATTATGCTGCTTGTTATCTTGCTATCGCATTGATGGATGTAAAGCGGAATCTCTTCTTTTGTGAATTTTGAGCCATAAGAGGCTTTTAGTTCGAATGTATAAGTGCCTTGTATTGCAGCTGGCAGGTTTATTTCGTACTCTTTCTGGAAAGTGTTATCTTCCTGGCTAGGCTTTTCATCTAATCTTACTTTGTCCTCGAACTGCACGCCCAGGCGCAGGTTCTTAAGAGTGATTGTCACATCTTCTTCTTCGTTTCCAACGTTGATGGCTTCCATTAAAAATATGGTGTCTCTGTCGCAGATCAAGGTCTCAGTTGTGAACTCCTTTTTTGAGAACCGTACGTCGTGCGTGTCCTTGTCAACCTTTACTTCTATGGATATCTTGTCAGAGTGGTCTGTATCGTTTTCGTCCTCGCCTTCAAATTCTATGTCCAGGTCGTACTCGTCATCATCAAGCTTTATCGGAATCTCGAATTCAAAGGTGACTGTCTTGTCATCTCCAGGGTCAAGATCGAACTCAGAAGACTCGATACTTACATCTGAACCGTCGTCAATATCCTTGAGCTCTGCAGTGCCTTTTATGTTCTGGATCTCAAGGTCTTCCTCAGATGTGAACTTGTTCTCTACAGTAATCTTTAACTTTAACTCCACATCTGGCTGGACGTCAATGTTCGGGCTTGTAAGGCTGACAGATTCCTCGTCACCGTCAATCTCTGCCTCTATATCTGTTATCTCCAGTTTGCTCTCTGCTGCGACTGTTACAGCTAGCACAAGTATAATTAAGATTGAAATCAGCATGATTTTTTTCATTTTACCACCCATCACGTGTATAAATGCCCAATGTATAAAAATTTAATGTTGTCTTAGGTTTGGGACGAAAAAGATTTATATGCGTTTGATTAAAATGATAATGCAATGGATGTCGTGTTGTTCAAAAAGGACTGTGAATATTATGATAAAGAACAGAATGAGTTAAAAGCAATGCTCTCTGTTGTTGATTTTAAAAAGACAGACAGGTTAGCTGATTTGGGAGCTGGCATTGGCAGGTTGGCTATTCCGTTATCAAAGTATGTGAAAGTTGTTGCTTTAGATTCTAATAAACAATTATTGAACGAAATTAAGGACACTAATATTGAAAAGATTAACAAGAAAATTGAAGATTATTTCCCTGATGAAAAATTTGATTACGCCTTGATCGCGTGGCCACAGTTTGAGAATGTTGACAGGATATTAAAGCATGTAAAGAAAGATGTGTTAAAAAGTAGTGGGAAGCTAATAATTGTTAAAGTTTTTGAAAGTGATCTTAGATATTTGGTCAAAGAATTATTTCCAAAGAGATTAGAGAAAAAGGGTTTTCTTAAGATTTTGGGTGGGCATTTTAAAGTTATTAAAGAGAAGAAATTTGAGACTTTGTATGAATATCCTGACCTTAACACAGGTGTTAAGATGGTGATTTTTGACTTTGAATCTTTTTGGGATAGTAAAGCAGGCGAAAAACAAAAGAGTTTTGTTGTAGATTTTCTTAAAAGGAAGGTTTTGGATAGCAGAGTTGTTCTAAAGGCAAAAATGAAGGTCCTTTTGTGCGGTTAACTCCATTTCCCGCACTTGGAATCCCATCTGGCTACAACCTTGCCGTTCTCTATAAGTTCCATGACTTCACAGTTGTTAGAACAGTCGCTGCATTCAAAAGAGGAAGCTCTGTATTCAATATCTTTTATGTCATAACCTTTGAATTTTGTTTCTTTTATGTCTGCTTGTTTCGCTATGAGTGCCGCTCCTATAGCTCCCATGACATCGTAATGTTCGGGTACTTCTACTTTCAGGTTAAGAGCTTTCTCAAAGGCGTTCTTTATACCTGCGTTAGCTGCTACACCGCCCTGGAACATCACAGGAGCTTCAATGTCTTTGCCTTTTCCTACATCGTTAAGGTAGTTCCTTACAAGAGCCTCGCAAAGGCCTTTGATTATGTCTTCTTTTTTACAGCCAACCTGCTGTTTATGTACCATGTCAGACTCTGCGAATACTGTACACTTGCCTGCGATCCTTACAGGGTTCTCTGATTTCAATGAATGCTCTCCGAACTCTTCAATTGCAATCTGTAATCTGTTAGCTTGCTGGTCTAGGAATGAGCCTGTGCCTGCTGCGCATACTGAGTTCATTGCAAAGTCTACAACAGTGCCATTTCTTATTATGATTATCTTGGAATCTTGGCCGCCTATCTCTAAAACTGTTTTTACATTGGCGTCTGAGTTTAAAGAAGCAGTTGCATGGCATGTTATCTCGTTCTTCATGACATCTGCCCCAATCAGGACGCCTACAAGTCTTCTAGCAGAGCCTGTTGTGCAGCATCCTGCTATCTCTGGTTTATGTTTCAGGAGCTTGAAGCCCTCCTGGACTGCAGTGATAGGGTTGCCGAATGTGCGTATGTTTACTTTTTCAACTACGTTTTTGTTATCGTCAATAATGACAATGTTACATGATACTGATCCGACGTCCACGCCAAGGTAGTGTTTCATGGTTCAACAGAGAATCGATTTATTTAAAAAACTATCTGATTACTTTAAAACCTTGCCTGTTTTCATGTACCATAGGTAAAGGTCAAGTTCAGCCTGCGACATGTTTATTTGTTTTGAGATTTTGTCTAGCTTAGTTTCTATATCAAAGTAAAGCTTCTTTGTTATTGTTTTTGGTTTTTGTTTTATTATTTTATTTTCAACAAGGATATTAACAATATGTCTGTCAACAATCGCCAGGTTCTTGTATCCGACATTTCTCAGAAAATGTGATGCCTCCTTATAGCCGAGGCCTTTTATGTTCTTTACTAGGAATTCTCTTGCAGCTTTTTCGTCGTTATTGTTATTATTTTTGTCTTTTTTAATAATATCCTTAATTATATTTTTAATCTCGCTAAAACATCTCGCGTCTACAATATACTTTGACTTATTGTTATGGAACCTGTGCTTATTTTTTATTATTGTACTTTTGATTTTGTTTTGAGAATATCCACAAAAACCCTTACATCCAAGATCGTTCTGTATGGCTATTGCTGTCTCTGCTTTAGAGTTTGCTGTAAGTAGACAGAAGCATAGCTCAGAGAACCATTCTTTACTTGGTTTTTTTTGGAATGATTCGAACTGTTTTAGTCTTTTATCTATTAAAGTTTTTATTTTTGTTTCTTGTAATTTGTTTATTTTATTGATTAATTCTTTCATTTTTTAAAAAATATTACGTTATTAATAATAAAAATAAAAGTTGTTTAAGAAGATTTCCAGAGTCCGTGGACATTGCAGAACTCTCTTGCAGTCACTGTCTCTGCCTCTATGCAGAACTCTGCTTCTGGGGCATTGCCTGGTTTTAGGAATCTGCGATAGCTTTTACCATCTGCAATGAGCTCGATCCATTCGATGTAGTGCTTTTCTTCCATTGGATGCAGTACAGAGCCTACTTTAACTTTGTAACCTGAGTCTGTCTTTTCAATCACTGGCACGTGTTTCTCGTTGCCTTCGTCGGTTGTCTTTTCCTGCAATAGCTCCATTGGCTGGCCGCAGCAGACTAGCTGTCCTTGGCTTGCATGGACCATCTGAACAATGTTGCCGCAGACATTGCATTTGTAAACTTCGTTAAGTTTTGTCATTTTCCTGTTAACTCTTTTACCTCTTTTTTCCCCTCCTCTAGCTCCCTGACCTGTTCTGCATCAAGCTTTAGCAGCATTGCCTGAAACTCGCCGACATGGGTCTTCTCTTCCTTTGCGATATCCAGAAGTATCTTTTTTATATCATTGTTCTTTGTCTTTGCAGCCATCTGTTCATAGAAGCTTACTGCATCAAGCTCTGCAATCATCCCTGCTCTTAGTATCTCTTTGTCTATTTCAGAATCCTTTACTTTTGACATCTCGACTGGTAGACTTGACATCATTTTGTATCACCCTTTTATTTTGTACTTTACTTGTTTATGATTGTTTATTTAAATGTTGCGGAATACTTAGGTTTACTAATTACAACAATCTTTATAAAGTCCTTTTTTTCTTTCATTCTCATGACAAAAATCTATCTAGAGACATACGGCTGCACACTTAATCAATCAGACACTGAGGTAATGTCTGGTCTATTGAAATGTGCTGGATTTGAGATAGTCGATAACCTGGAAGATTGTGACCTCTGTATAATTAATTCTTGCATTGTAAAGGGTCCTACAGCTGACAAGGTCGAGCACAGGGTCAGGGATGTTAAGAAGGATAAGGCTTTGATCTTAGCAGGGTGTATGCCTCAGGCTGAGCCTGACAAGTTCAAGGATGTAAGCAAGATAGGAACTTACCAGGTAAAGAATATTGTTGATGTTGTCAATGCTACTTTAGAAGGGCACATAGTGACGTTGATTGCAGAAGGTGATGATGAACGTCTTAACCTTTCAAAGATAAGAAAGAACAAGTATATTGAGATAATACCAATTTCAAGAGGTTGTCTAGGTAAATGCACTTACTGCCAGACAAAAAAAGCGAGGGGCAATCTTGTTTCTTATCCTAAACAGGAGATTCTAAGGCAGGCTGAGCATGCTGTCAGGGACGGAGTTAAAGAGATATGGATAACATCGCAGGACTGCGGTGCATGGGGCAAAGATATTGGGGATAATCTTCCATCTTTATTGCGCGACCTGGTCAAGATTGAGGGAGATTATATGATCCGTGTTGGTATGATGAACCCAAACCATGTACTCGAGTTTATTGATGAGCTTATTGAAGTGTTTATGGATAAGAAGATATTCGAGTTTTTCCATATCCCTTTGCAGGCAGGCAATGATAAAGTTCTAAAGTTGATGAAACGTAAGTATAGTGTAGAGGAGTTCAAGGAGCTTGTTACAAAGTTGAGAGCTACATTAAAGCACTGTACTATAGCAACTGATATTATCTGCGGATTTCCAGGGGAGACAATGGACCACTTCAAGGACACCCTTGATTTGATATCAGAGATAAAGCCTGATGTTTTGAATATTTCGAGGTACTGGAAACGGCCAGGCACGCCTGCTGCGAGGATGAAACAGTT
>JAHWHD010000055.1 GCA_019323525.1 Candidatus Woesearchaeota archaeon | reverse complement strand
CAGTATCAAGAAGTATGACAATAATACCAGACACGGAAGACAAAACAATACCATAATTATCACTTACCAAGGGGGCTCATCTTTCTTAGATTACTGACTATATCAGGCAAAACTTTAATAACTTGTTCTATATCTTCTTCTGTATTTGATCTGCCAAGCGTTATTCTTAGAGAGCCGTGTGCTTCTTCATGGCTAAGGCCGATTGCTGTTAATACGTGCGAAGGCTTTAGCGACTTTGTAGAACATGCAGATCCTGTTGATGCTGCTATCCCGTTCATGTCAAGATAAAGCACAAGTGACTCGCCTTCTATAAACCTGAAGGAGAAGTGCGCATTTCCCGGAAGGCGTTTTTCCGGATGCCCGTTTAGCCAGCAGTCAGGTATTTCCAGGACACCTTTTATTAGTCTTTCCCTTAATTCTTTCAGCTGCTTTGCTTCCTTTTCCATGCCCTCTTTTGCGATCTCAACTGCTTTTGCAAATCCTACAATACCTGCTACGTTTTCTGTCCCGCTTCTTAATCCGTTTTCATGCCCGCCTCCATGCACAAGGGACTCGATTTTAACACCTTCCCTTACAAATAAGGCGCCTAGTCCCTTTGGCCCGTATAGTTTATGTGAGGATATTGAAAGAAGGTCTATATTCTTCATGTCTATCTGTATCTTTCCAAAGCTCTGTACAGCATCAGAATGGAAGTAAATTCCACGCTCTTTGCATATCTTTGCAATCTCCTCTATTGGTTCTATTGTTCCAATCTCGCTATTAATATGCATTATAGAAACAAGTATTGTATCCTCTCTTATGGATTTCTTAAACTCTTCTACATCAACTGAACCGTATTTGTCAACAGGCAGATAAGTTACTTCAAATCCGTTCTTTTCAAGCCATTCGCATGTGTGTAAAACAGCATGGTGCTCAACACTGGATGTAATAATATGCTTGCCTTTATCCTTGTTTGCAGTAGCTACTCCTTTTATTGCAAGGTTATCGGACTCGGTCCCGCCTGATGTGAAGAATAACTCGCTCTCTTTGACGCCTAGGAACTTTGCAATAGTTTCTCTTGATTTCTTTACTGCAGATGCTGCTTCCTGACCGAATGAATGGATGGATGATGCATTGCCGAATTTTTCAGTAAAGTAAGGCTGCATTGCTTCCACTACCTTCTGGTCAACTGGTGTTGTGGCAGAATGATCCATGTATATTCTTTTCATAATAATCAACCAATCAGTCCTATCACTTCAAGTGTAATAATTATAATCGAAATAGCTATAAGCATTATAGGTCCTATGCTATTTCCGCCAAAACCATGAGTGGCCAATAGTATAGCTATTACTATAACTATTAAGGTATGTAAAATATCTAATCCTCCACCAATACCTTTTTTCATAAAATCGCCTAGCATTCACATGGGCTGCAGTTGCAACAACAGCAACAACAACAATCCGCGTTCTTTTTATCTGTTCTGTTAATCTTTTTAACGTTTTTCATAATTCATAACCTCCTTATTTACATTTCTCACATACAAAATTCTCAAAAATGCCGTGGAATGTCCTGCAGAAATCTATGCAGGAATTCTTCATAGTCTTCTTGCCTTTTGCTGTTAAGTGATATACTTTTTTCCTGTCTTGGGTCTTGCTTGCTATAAGATTTAGCTCCTCTAATCTCTGTAGTGTTGGATATAACGTGCCTTGGGTAATCTTTGTGTGTTTTATCTCATTTAGTTTCTTCATTAGATCATAGCCGTGTGTAGGTTTTTTTAGCAGCCACAATACCTGCATCTGGAGCATTCCAAGCTCGATCTCAGTAGTGTGTCGGCTAGAAGACATATCGGTGTATATACATAGAAAAATATTTAAAGACTTCTTCTAGGTTTCGTTATTGTCGCATTTGTCCTTGTATTCACAGTATCTGCACATCCAGTTAAGCTCCTGCGCCAGCTTTGCTTCATCAGGCGGTAGTTTATTGTTCTTTAAACATTCGTGCAACCTCTGGAAGCGCTTTGTGATCTGCTTTGCTGTTTCCTCGTTATATTCTACTTCAAATGCCTTTGTCTTAAGATTGCTTTTATCCACATATAGTATAATGCCTGAGTGCACATCAGTTGCGTACATATAGAACTGCAGTTGCATTATGTGCTGGTGTGATGCTTTTTGCTGGAAATCCACGCTTTTTGTTGATTTTACCTCAACAAGGATGCGCTTGCTGTCTTCCCTTACCATAAGAAGGTCGTCTATCCTGCCTGATATTACAAGGTCTTCAAGCTCAACCTTAAGCGGCATCTCAGCTTTCAGTAATTCGATGTGCGGGTT
>JAHWHD010000054.1 GCA_019323525.1 Candidatus Woesearchaeota archaeon | reverse complement strand
TTAAATATTTCTTCTGTTCCTCTGTAAGCTCGTCTATTTCTACGCCTAAACTCTCTAGTTGCAGCCTTGCAATATTATCATCTATCTCATCTGGCAATGTGATAACCTTAACAGGCATGTTCCCTTTATTCTTCACTAGATACTCAACAGCTAACGACTGGCCGCAGAACGATGTAGACATTACAGCGCTAGGATGACCTTCAGCACAAGCTAAATTGACTAGTCTACCTTCTCCTGCAACAAATACACGTTTACCATCAACATCATACCTGTCAAAGTACGGCCTTACACGAACTTTAGGAAGCTCGTTAAGTGATTTCATATCGATCTCATTATCAAAATGTCCAGAGTTAGCTAAGATAGCGCCATCCTTCATCTGCTTTATCGCAGACATTGGAATTGCATGCTTATCTCCAGTTACTGAGATAAATATCTCACCTTCCTTAGCAGCGTCCATCAACTTCATCACTCTAAACCCGTCATACTTAGCTTGAAGAGCATTGAATGGAGTAACCTCGCACACAATAACATTAGCTCCTAAACCTTTTGCACGCATTGCAACTCCTTTTCCGCAATCCCCATAACCAATTACAACCAAAGTTTTCCCTGCTATAAGAATATTAGAAGCACGGATAACTCCGTCTAATGTACTCTGCCCTGTTCCGTAATAATTGTCAAGCAAATGCTTTGTCTTGTTATCATTTACTGCAATAACAGGATACTTCAGAGCACCGTCCTTCTCCATTGCTTTAAGCCTGATGATCCCTGTAGTGGTCTCCTCACACCCACCGATTATAGAAGGTATCATGTCAGGGTGCTTGGTATGTATCTCTGACACAAGATCACAACCATCGTCAATCGTAATGTCAGGCTTGAACTCTATAACCTTGTTAACGCACCAGTAATACTCGTCTTTAGTCTCTCCTTTCCATGCATAGACCTTAACACCTTCCTCAGCAAGTGCAGCTGCAACATCGTCCTGCGTGCTTAAAGGGTTACATCCTGTTATCGACACATCAGCACCTCCAGCTATTAACGTCCTTACCAGGACAGCGGTCTCTTTAGTTACGTGCAATGCCATGCCTACCTTTATACCTTCTAAAGGTTTCTCAGCAGCAAACCTTTCCTTGATCTTTAACAGGGACCCCATCTGCATCTCTGCCCATTCAATGTTCTTTTTTCCCTGCTCAGCAAGTTTAATATCTTTAACCTTGTAAGTTTCACCTTCATCCATTTTAGTTTCACCTTTTAGATTATTCTTTTTCTTTCTTAAAAAATCAATATCAATCTTTTGCTTTAACCTGCCGCCTATCTCTTTGACAACCTCAGCAGCAGCATAACTACCAATCTTTCCAGCAATTTCGACCTTTTCACCTTTTGAAAGAGCGTACAAAAACCCTGCAGCGTACATATCACCAGCACCTGTAGTGTCAACTGCTTCTACCTTAAACCGTTCGATATTATATAGTCCGCCTTTGGTCTTGATGATTGAACCTTTAGCACCCACTTTAACTATAGCGATATCCACTAGGCCAGACATCCATTCAACAGCTTTCTCAGGCTCTAAGCCTGTCAAAGCTTTTGCTTCCTCCTCATTCGCAAACACTATGCTCACGTACTGTCCAATTATCTCTTTGATATCTTCAAGATTTCTTTTTACCAGTTCAGGGTCTGCCAAATCTAAAGACACTTTAACATCATTATCCCTTGCAATATTCATGGCTTTTAAAGCAGCCTCTTTAAGTAAAGGCTCTTCTAGCTGGTAGCCTGTAAGGTGCAGGAATTTACTGTTGATTATCTGCTCTTCATCAATCTCATCCTTATTCAAGGAACACGCAACACCAAGATGGGTTGCCATTGTTCTTTCTGTATCTGCAGTTATCAAACTCATAACCTTTCCAGTCATACCCTGCTGCACAGCTAAACACGGCTTTACATTGCTGTTTCTTAGATTTTCTTCATAGTATTTTCCAAACTCGTCATTTCCTACCTTGCCAAAGAATACAGTCTTACCGCCTAGCAACGATATGCCAGCTAAAGTGTTAGCTGTAGAATCTCCTGGGCTGATCTTAGTATCCTTTAACGATGAAAATATCAGTTCGCTCTTATCCTTATCAACAAGGTGCATTATCCCTTTCTTCAAGCCAAACTTATCTAGAAAACTGTCATCAACATTACAAAGGACATCTATCAACGGATTACCAATACCAACCACATCTGCCATAACCACAATCCAAAACTATTGATTTATAAGCTTTGTTGTGATATATTATCATTTTGAGTGTCATATGGACTTTTTACTTTAAACCTGCCATGAGTATAACCCAAAGTAGTATCAATCCTCTTATGCCCCATAGAACTCTGCAATCTGACAACATCAATACCTTGCATAATCGCATGCGTACCATAGCTGTGCCTTAACATGTGCGGATGAACTCTCTTTATCTTTGCCTTTCTTGAAGCATGTTTCAATATAGCCTGGACACTCCTGGTTGTCAGATGCCCTTTTCTTCCCTGAAACAGATAATCATCAAAACCTAGTTCATTTTCTTTAACATGATCAAAAACTCTTCTCCTTAGAACTTGTGCAAACGCAACAAACCTGTCCTTGTTTCCTTTACCGCCTCTTACTAAAATGCACCTTTCAAAAACATCCTTAACTTTAATCTTTACAACCTCGCTGACTCTCATCCCTGAACTGTACATAACCTCAACAAGCAACCTGTGCTTTTTGTTTTCAATAGCCTTTATCAAGGAACCAAGCTCACAATAATCAAGAAAATCAGGAACCCTTTTCCTTCTTTTTGAATATCTTATTTTAATATTGATATTCCTGTTCAAAACATCCTGAAGATAAAACTTGATTGCAGAAATATGCAGGTTCATCGTACTGCTAGCTTTCCTATTATTATCAAGATAGAACAAAAACTCTTCAATATCCTTTTTTGTAACAGACCTGGCATCTTTCTTGACCCAGCCAAAGAATTTCTTTAAGCACAAACAATAAGCGTCTATGGTCTTCTTGCTATACCTTCTTCTTGAGAGTTCTTGCTTTGTTTTTTCTATTGGTTTTTCCAGTAACATTTATAACCACCATTTACTTCGTAACTACTATGAACATATTATTCATATGTAACCAGGGAATGCACCGTTCAAGGACAGCTGCTGAGCTTTTAAGCAGCAAACACAGCACAAGGTTTAGAGGCGTCTACAGCAACACTGTCAATGCTTCAGACCTTGAATGGGCTGACAAGGTTATTGTGATGGAGGAACATCAAAGGTCAGTGCTTGCAAAACTCTTTCCAAAACAATACCTGCAAAAGCAGATACTGTCAATGGACATACCAGACGTTTATAGTTATAACCAACCTGAACTGATAAATCTTCTAAAAACAAAAATTAAAGATTTACTCTAGCCATTCCTCAAACTGCTGCTTTGCCTCTTCTTTTGAATCAAACATCTTTGTCTCTGACACATTCAACTCAGGGATTCTTCTAGTAACTTTGTAACGCTTGTGATAATTATCCAGTTCTATAACCGATACTTCCCATTTCTTTGTTTCATGTCTTTGTTCCATGCCCGATATATAGTAAAACTCATTTATATACCTCGCACGCATACCTGTCCAGTGTCCAGTGGCTAGCCAAATCATTAGTAGAAAGCTTGAACCCCTTAGATTCTCCATTTCCAGCACTGGACATTAAGTTTGTCCAGTGGTTTTTCAGAATCACTCTAAATGTCAAGCTAGTCAGGTTAGAATTTAGAGGTGATTTCAATGAAAAACCAGACAAACGTCAAGCACCAGCTGCTTGTAGAATATGAAGATCTAATCCTTGAATATTCAAGGAAGATGCTCTGGCTGGTCAAGACCGACCACGGCAAACGCTACAGGATAGCAGTAGCCGCAGACATCCATAACAGGACAATTGCCAGGCTAGAGTTCATCCACCAAAAGCTCCTATCCCTGCCCATAGAGA
>JAHWHD010000053.1 GCA_019323525.1 Candidatus Woesearchaeota archaeon | reverse complement strand
CTACAGTATTAAAGTAATACTATATAAACCTTTCTAATATATAATTTATTCGTCACCCCGCCAGACAAATCTTTATAAACCATCCTCCCTTACAAGAACTAAGTTGAGGGGAATTTATGGCTACTACGTTTGAAGAAGATGTAATGAATATTGGTAAAGAACTATCAGCAGTCCTAGGTTCAAACACTTTGATACCAGACCTTGAATTCTTTCTTGAGAATGTAAAGGTTATTGAAAGGTCAGGTAAACCACGACAAGAAGAGATTGACCACCCAGGACTTAACAGGATAATATATGGTAAATACCACGAACATGAAGGCTGCACTTTTCTTGAATACGATGTAAGATGCAGACAAGATGGTGTGGTGTCTGTCAGGGAATATTTTGTAAAAAAACTAAAACCAATATTTGACAATTACCATCCTGGTATTGACCAGAACCAAATACTGAAGTATGCTGCATATATTGAACATCTATGCAGATTTGGTAAGTTTCATGGATTCCTCGCTCAAAAGGCATTGAAAGAACTTCTTATTCAGACAAACTGTCCTATCTGCTTGTCAGATTTAGAAGTTACAGAAACTCTAAAGAATAGCCTTGACCTGCCTGAAGAGATCAACCCAGATGATCTAAGACAAGTCAAGCTATGGACACCTACAACACCACCATGGGTTCCTATCTACAGGCCAGGTATATTCAGAGGAATAGCAGAAGGCGTTAACACCTTCAGAGCAAAAGCCGCAAGATTGATCATAGATTACAAAGTTCCAATGGATTATAGAAAGGTTGCTTAGCACGGTTGTTTAAGTTCTTTTATCGCTCTGCCTATAACATTAACCTCTGCTCCTGTCTTTGGCCTAACCTCTATCGCTTCAAATATGTCTCTATAATGTTCAGCCACAACATCAACAAACTGCTGTTCCAGATCTTCAATACTTCCTCTATCATCAGGATTAACAGAAAGCGCTTTCACAATCGCATCTGACAACTCTTGAGGAATTTCGTTGTTGATAACTTCTGGAGCACGTAGCTCTGCACCAAATTTAACAGCCAACCCTCCAAAATCAATAGGGTTCCTTCTAGTGAGCATTTCATAGAAAATAGTCGCTGCAGAGTACAAATCCCATGTAGTCTCGTCTTCTTTCTCTTCACTCGCCTCCGCTTGTTCAGGAGCCAAATATCTTAGTGACCCTATTGCTCGATTCGAATATTTCTCTCTGAAATCCCCTTCAAACTTGCTCAATCCAAAATCGATTATTTTCACAGTTCCTTTAGAATCTATAATTATATTCGATGGCTTTAGATCTCTATGTACTACCTTTCTTTCTCGCATGTACTTCATTGCTTCTAAAACCTGCAACGAGTACTCAGAAGCTACTATCAAATCCAAAGCCTCTTTTTTGAGATTCTGCTCATTCAATATATCGTCTAGCGTCCTGCCTTCAATATATTCCTGAATAATGTATGGATTGTCGCCACGTGCTGCAGAGTCTATGTATCCGACAATGTTACGGTTATGCATCTTCTTAAGCTGTAGAGCCTCACCCATAAAAAAATCCCTGCCGAATTCCTCATCTTCAGGCTCAATTAACGATCCAAACGCATCTACAAGTGCAAGTGTTTTTACAACAACCTGTTTTTCATTAACTCTATCATACGCAAGCCATGTCTGACCCATTCCCCCTCTTGCCAGTTTTTCAGTCACCTCATACCTCCGGTCAATCACAGTTCCAATATCAATCCTTCCCTCTTGCGACTCCTTTTCAGAGAATTTCTCAAACACCTGCCTAAGCCTTGTAATGCTAGGTCTGTTATCAGGATCAAGATTAAGAGCGCCCATTACAACATTGTTTAGCTCAGTATCAACAGATACTGTAAACTGCTTTAGATCCTCTCCGACATATCCTGATGCAGTAAATCCATTCAAATTCTTTAATTCTCTATCATAACCTACAAGTCTTCTCTTGGTATTCTCAGTGACAGGAATCTTTAACGCAAGCATCTCGTAAAATACTGTTGCCAAACCATAACCATCAACCTTTTCCTTAACCTCTCTAAGCTCACGATTTAATTGCTCAGGTGCAGCATGGGACGGTGTTCCAGCAATCTTTTCAGGGAAGTCTGACTTAAT
>JAHWHD010000052.1 GCA_019323525.1 Candidatus Woesearchaeota archaeon | reverse complement strand
TTTTTGTCACTTAGTCACTGAACAGTAATTAAAAGCGACAGATTTAAATAATTCCTTGCTCTACAGCATGTTATGGACGATAAAACCTATCTTGCACCGTTTGCATCTGCTGGTGTTATAGGCGGAGCAGCTTATTTGCTATTGTCAAAAGTAACAGACAGGACAGCTGCCTCAATGCTGGATGCCAGGATGCGACTAATCATTGGTAATAGACAAGAGCTGAGGTCTTATATGGACCGTGTAAAGGAGATGAAATCAAGGCTTAACCTTGAAGAGCATTTTATGCCTGACTTTGCAAAAGAGTTCAAAGACTCTATATGGGGCAAGCTTGCCTCAGCAACCCCTAAGATGGCATATTACTATGCAGGCGGTTCACAGGTAGACTCAAAGATATCTTCTATAAGATCAAATCTTGACGATGTCCTTGAACAGTATTGCAGGGTTGACCTTAACCTTGAAGATGCACAAAAACAACTACAATACACCAAATTCTTGTTCAATGAATCAAAGTACGATGCAGCACTTAGAAGTGCAAAACCCGCTATAGATAAGGTAGAATCAACAGTACCGTTTCTTGAACAAACTTTAGGACATTACAATAACATCAAATCCAGCCTAGAAACACTGCACGAGATAGATGTGCCGCAGCCGCCACCTAGAGTTGTGACTACAGTGACAAGCGTAATCCCAAACCCTGAGACAAATTACAGGACATTTGGAACCTGGTTATTGACAAAAGGTGTACAGAAATTACGTTCTGTAGCTAACACTGTTGCAAACACAGCTGACGATGTAATCGTCGGAACAGACTCTGCTCTACGTGCAAGAGCATGCAGGATGTTATCAGACAGGATTAGGCACGATGATAATGTTAGGCTTGGTATAGACGAAGTTAATATCGGCATCAGTAAAACAAGGCAAAAGATCCAGGAGATACAGACAGAGTGCAGGACTGCGAGACAGATGCAGCTAGATAATGCACAAAAACTACAGTATGCAAGATACGCGCCAATCGGTGCAGGAGCTGTTGCAGCTTTAGTAACATACCTTGTTGTTAAAAAGATCAAAGATAAAATCATGGGGTGCAAAAATGGAGAAACTAGACGCGAAACAAGTAGAGAAGAAGTTCAGTAGAAGGGACTTTTTGAAAAGAGCAGCAGTTTCCGCAGGCACAGGAGTAGCAGGCGGAGTTGCTGCAAACTACGGTCTTGGCAAGCTTGCTGACGAATTAGTCAAAGCAGTTGACTTTGGAGAAAAAGAATATCGAGAACTTGAACTAAACCTCTACGCTCTTAAAGGCGGTATTGAAGACAGAATGGCAACAGCCGCTGATAAACTAAGAACCCATCATAGACAGACTAAAGGAATCCTGAGAAAAATAGACCCTGACGAGTTCCATAAATACGATACTATAATTAAAAACTGCGACTCTTTCAGAGAACATTACGATTTTACTGAAAGAGCAAGAATATTTAAAGATAGAATTGACCAAAAACTTTACAGGCTAGGCAGTGCTTTGTACAATTCAACACCTGGCTTCTGGCAGAAAAATGTTAACGACAGGGTATCAAAACTTTTCCTTGGAGATACAGCAGAACAGGCACAAAAACAGCACTACGAAGTATTTGTAAAAAGACTTGACCAGCTCTGCGAAGTTTACAACGCAAACGAGAACAACAGGATAGCTGAAACAAAAGTCCTGGAAAGACTTGACCAGATGATAAATGCTGCATCTGCAAGAGAAAAAGCTGCATTAAAACATCTAAGGATGAACTGGAAGTCAGGCGCTAAAGAGGATGTAATCGCACGTGCCGGCCTACTAAAAGCAGGAAACCTTTACGCAAGGATCGGAGAAGCAAGAGATTACATGTTAAAGTTCCAAGATTTATTGAAAAAGGGTTTGGAACTCAAGGCACAACTAAGAAAAGGCCATGAAACAGATGTAAAAGACCTTAACACCCAGGTAAACACAATGATTACAGAGTTGAAAGGGAAAAGCTATAGTATAGAGACAAGGCAAGATTATATTAACAGCGGCTGGATAGCGCAGTATGTAAGAGACTTTGCAGATCGCTTTGTACCGCAGCTAAGCGCTGTCTTGGGTTTAGGAGCAGCAGGCACAACACTGTGGTACACAGGAAAGAATAAAAAGGAAAGAGCCCTAAGAGCTGCATTAACAGATACAGTTGATAAATATAATGGTCTAGTTGATAAATATGAACCATCAGAATCGCGAGGTGAAACAAATGAAAATTAAAGACTGTGTATTGATAGAACCTTTCAAATGTACAGAAGAGGAGTCAATTGTAGAGGTTGCTAAAAAGATCCGTTCAAAGACTTTGAACCATATCTTTGTTGTTAACGAGAAAGATTACCCTATAGGTATAATCTCTGTTACTGACATGAACAACAGGGTGTGCGCAGAGGGTAAAGACCCTAACTCATTAAAAGCAAAAGACATAATGTCACAGCCTATAGAAGTAAGAACTCTAGATGACGATGTTGAGGCTGTAGCTAAAGAAATGGTCTCTAACAACAGGGTTATGAACGCAGTAGCAAAAGACGGCAAGATGATAGGTATTGTAACATTGCACCAGGTACTTAAGCATAGGGTGGTACAATGAAAAAAGACACGTTTGTAGATACCTTTGTAGAGCATTTAATCAACAAAGACGAGGATGTAAAGAAATACTTTGACAGGGCTACTGAACAGGAAAAAGCAGAGATGCAGAGACATCTAAAAGAGAATCTTGCAAACTCCTATGACAGCTACGCAAAGGAGTACTTTGACAACAAAGGTTACCTTACATCTACAGCTACCTTGTTAAGAGGAGCAGGTTTTGCAGCTGATACTTTAGGAACTTACACGTTCTGGACAATGGGTCCTGTACCAGGTCTAGGGTTTAAAGCAGCAGGTTTTGCAGTAAAAACACTTGCAGACATAATTGACGGATACCATTACGTTAAATACGGTAAATCTGACCCTGAGCTAGGAAGCCAGACTGTTGATGGTTTGCTTATTGTTGGTGAAGGTATACTTGAAAGAGCAGCAGGTTATATGCCAGTCCCAGGATCTGGTGTAGCTGACCTTGTAAGAGGTACAAAAAAGTACGATTCAAAGATACTTGGTAGAGCAGCTCAAAGAGCTAAACTTGATTTCATCAAGAAGTTCGGCAAGTACGAAAAACCAGAACCATACATAGTACCTTTGAAAGACTTTGACCATCCAAACTATGGTTCATTAGACGAAGCAGTGTTGCAACCTGCTTAATTTTTTTTATTTTCTCTTACTTCTAAATATGCAAATAATTAGATTCACACACAAAACAATAAAGTATTAAAATCCAAAGTGCTAAGTACTGGGTATGAACCAAAAAGCCACGTGCGAACTCTGTAGAAAGCCAACAAACCTTTCTAATGTAACGTACATACCAAAAGGCAAGGACTCAAAGATGTTGATCTGCTCTCTCTGTCTTGAGAAGAGGACAAACATAGAATCAAGGCTTCCTTACTCATCTGCAAACAGGATAAAAAAACAAGAATTCTTCTGCAAAAGGTGCAAGTACAATTTCAGGCACGATGTTCTATCCCATGTTAGATGCCCGTACTGCGGCAGGGACGACCAGGTTATTGAGAAAAAACAGCGTACAGCTGCAGAGATTCTTAACAGTATAGAGGATTAAAAATGGCAGATTCCATCCATGTCAAATGCAGGAGATGCGGAAAAACAGCTCCTGCCTCAGAATTTGTCCTTGACCATGTTTACAGGTTAATGGTATGCCCTCACTGTGTAAAGGAGAGAAAGAATAGCGAAGCTAAAAAGACAAAGATCGTCGAGCCTGAGAACAAGATTTCTGTGTTCAGGAACAGGCCTCCCGGCTGGGACGAGGATGACGAGTACCTTGAAAGAGCCCAAAGGGAAAAACAGATAGCTCTCTCATCTGTCAGAAGAGAGCTGCAGGTCCACGGAGACAAGGTCAACTACAAATGTTTCAAGTGCAAATACGTTTTTGTGTACAACAAGGCAAAGCATTACCCTAACGTCTGCCCTAACTGCGGTTCAGGGATAATCAATATTTAGAATTTTCTACTTCACCAACACACTACCAGTCATCTCTTTAGGAATCTCAATCCCCATTATCTTCAGGATAGTGGGTGCAACATCTCCCAGTACACCAGAACTTCTTAACCTGCAATCATATCCTACTATGATTATCGGCACTGGATTAGTTGAATGGTCAGTATGCGGCACACCTTTGTTATCCACTAACTCCTCAGCATTACCGTGGTCAGCTGTGATGACACAGACATAGTCATTGTTCTTGCACGCCTCAACTATCATTCCAACGCACTCGTCCACAACCTCAACACCTGCCACAGTAGCGTCTATGTTGCCTGTATGCCCTACCATGTCGCAGTTATTAAGATTGACTAAAACAAACCCGTATTTTTTAGAGTTGATAGCTTTAACAAGCTTCTCAGTAACCTCTCTGGCGCTCATCTCAGGCCTCTGGTCATAAGTCTTTACCTTTGGCGAAGGCACAATAACCCAGTCAGAGCCTTCAAACGGTTCCTCTCTACCATTGTCAAAAAAATATGTGACATGCGCATACTTCTCAGTCTCAGATATCCGCAGCTGCTTAACCTTATGCTTCTCCAAGACCAGGCCCATTATATTCTTGATATCAGGCCTTTTATACACGCAATCTACCTTATAATCAGCATCATACTCAGTCATTGTAACAAAGTACGGTTTTGGTCTTTTCTTACGTTTAAACGCCTTAAAATCATCCATTATAAACGCTTCTGTCAACTGCCTTGCTCTGTCAGGCCTGAAATTAAAAAAGATAACAGCATCATTATCAGTTATTCCATGGAACTTCTTTCCAACAATCTTTGGAGTCACAAACTCATCACTCTCGTTCTTGGCATAACTTTCCTTAAGCGCTGTCAAAGCATTCTTATGATAAACCCCTTCTCCAGTTACAAGAAGATTATAGACCTTTTCAGTCCTGTCCCATCTATGGTCCCTGTCCATAGCATAGAACCTTCCAGAGATAGTGGCAATCTCACCTATGCCTTTCAACTTTTTCTCTAATCTTTTAATCAGCTTTTTTGCAGACTTTGCAGGCATATCCCTTCCGTCTAAAAAAGCATGAACCTTGATCTGTGTTTCATATTTCTTAGCAAGTTCAATAAGAGCAAACAGATGATCAATATGAGAATGAACTCCTCCTATCGAAAGCAAACCCATCAAATGCAAAACCCCTTTAGTCTTTGCAGCCTTTACAAGAAATTTCTGTTCAAAAAACTTACCATTTTTAATATCTTTAGAGATTGTCAAGAATTCCTGTTCATATATCCGTCCTGCACCAAGATTTTCATGGCCAGCTTCAGAGTTTCCTATAACATTCTTTGGAAGACCGACTGCCAGACCTGAAGCCTTTAACATAGTATGCGGATAATCCTGCCAGAGTCTATCCATGTTAGGAGTGTTAGCAATAGCTATAGCATTACCCTGCTGTCTCTTTCTTATACCGTATCCGTCTAAAACTATTAGTACTACTTTTTTCATTTTATTCTCTATTTGTATGATAAATCGAAGTTGCTTTAAAAGGTTTACTCGCTCTTCTAACTTCATCAGATAGTTCAGCATTCAAAGCCATTAACCTAGGACCATCCTCTTGATCTTCAAGCTTCTCAATCGTAAGCGGTTCTCCATCTATCTCAGTTATGTGTACACAAACATTCCAGAACCTTCCATTATCTCTATTCGCTTTAAGATACCATGAAGTTATCCTGTCATATTTTGGGTGTGCTAAGATTTCTCCAAGAACACCACTTACATAGCTAACCACTTTCCTATCAATTCTATCGCAAGCTTTTTCTTTACGTTTTAAACCTCTTTCTGAACTCATCTCCAGATTTCTAAAATTACTTTGTGCACGTCTATAATCTCCATAAACCATTTCTACCTCTTGTCTTAAACTTTCAATACTCATAACCCAAACCTCTTAACACTCTCTGATATCCTCAACAACCTGTTATATTTAGCAGTCCTTTCACCGCGACAAGGGGCTCCTAACTTTATCTGTCCGCATCCTAAAGCAACTGCAAGGTCCGCTATAAAGGTATCCTCTGTCTCTCCTGAACGATGCGAGACCATGACTTTAAACTTGTTCTTTAAAGCTAAGTTTGCAGCTTCCATTGCCTCTGAAAGCGTGCCGATCTGGTTAACTTTTAAGAGCAAAGCATTACACAGCTTCTCTCTGATAGCAGTCCTTAGCCTTTTTATGTTCGTTACTAGTAAATCATCTCCTACTATTTGAACATTTATATTCTTTGTTATACTGTTAAAACCAACAAAATCGTCCTGGTCAAAAGGGTCTTCTATAGATATTATCTCAGGGTACTGGTTTATAAGACGTTCATAATAATCGAGCAACTTATCAGATGTTAACTTTTTATTCTCAAGATGATAATACCCTTTCTTATAGAACTCAGACGCAGCAACATCAATAGCAAACCTTACCTCTTTGTTATACCCGAGCTCGTCAACAGCTTTCTCTATCATCCTCAAAGCCTGCGTAGGCCTTGATATAGGAGGTGCAAACCCTCCTTCATCTCCTACATTAACAGCGTTCTTTCCAAAATTACGTAACACGATCTTCTGCAGCTGATGGTAAACCTCTGAGACAATCCTTACAGATTCAGGAAACGACTTAGCTTTTACAGGAGCTATCATGAACTCCTGGAACTCAAGTTCATTACCAGCATGCCTGCCTCCATTGATAATATTTGCAAACAGCACAGGAAGCTTATAGCTTGTACCAAGATACTCGTACAACTCTTTTCCTTTAAGCATCGCAGCAGTCCTTGCCACTGCCAAGCTTACACCCAGGATTGCATTAGCTCCCAGCCTAGACTTGTCAGGAGTTCCATCAAGAGCAACCATCTCATCGTCGATATCATCCTGCCTGGAAACATCCATGCCAATAACCTTCTTAGATATCCTGTTAACATTATCCCGTGCCTTAAGAACCCCTTTACCAAAATACCGTTTATCCTTATCCCTTAGCTCAAGAGCCTCGTGCTTGCCTGTAGAAGCACCGCTAGGAACCATAGCAGTCCCAGTTACTTTCCCAGCTGTAACCTCTACCTCAAGCGTAGGGTTGCCTCTAGAGTCAAGTACCTCTCTTCCCTTTATCTTGGTAATTTTCATTTTTTTATGTTATTATTTTTATTCTTGATTTTTTTATTGTTTTGTTTTTTTAATTTTCAATAACAACCTCAATACGTCTCCTCCTTTACCATAACATAAAGGTCGTCGACAAGCCCCTTCATTTAGTTTTCAACTCATTAATAATAAACATCCTGATATAAGTGAGGTAAGGCATTATTATAACAACACCAAACACCAGCATCAAATAATAGTTCAAACCTCCGATGTACTTTGCACCAAGATCAAGCAAATACAGTGCAGCAAACATTCCAATTGTAAGCAACAACAGTCTCCAGTTCTTAAGTATCTTCCATAGCTTCTTATCCATGTTACCATAAGTTAAGAACATCAAGATCAATAGTATGACAACAAACCCTCCAAAGAAAGTGTAAACTGTCAATCCAGCATCAACAGCCCCTTGCAGTGTAATCCCAAGAGCAACCCTTATGGTAACGAACAATCCAAGAGTTACTATGACAAAGTACAGTATTGACTTAAAGAAGAATCGTTTCAAAAACTTTGCAAACTCAATCTTGATATGGTTCAGTTTGTAGGAGAACCACCAGCTAGCTGATTCAAGAGTGCACCATAAGACAAATATCAAGATAATCATCACCACAAGGTTCCATATTATCGAATGATAACTTCCAGTGAAGCCTGGCAACTGTTTTAATGAACTTATCAGAGTAGAATACTCAAACACGCCTGGCGCAATCTCAACAGACGCAGCGCCTATAATCTTAACTATATTCTCAAGCTCAAATGCAATGTTCTGTTTCGCAAACTCAAACACAAACCCGAAAAGCATTACAAACACTATATCCAGGCCAACCACAGCTGCCAGGTACTTGTTCTTTAAATTGTAAAACGTTTCTTTAAACTTCATGGTATCACTTCGTTAACTATCTCAGGGCTCCATCCATAATTTATAAGGTACTGTCTAAGCTCTTCCTTGTCAACCCCCTGGTTAAGCTGGTCAATAACATAATGCCTTAACTTCTCAACCTGTATTACAGAATCAACATGCTGCTTTTTCCAGCCCTTATCAGCCAGGCTTTCCTTTATCTTATTTTCATCATGTCCGTGTCTTAATGATAAATGTATAAACCTGTGCGGTTGTTGTGACGGTACATGTCTATAGTATTGGTATCTCCTCACTACTACAATCCCTACAAGAACAATTAAAATAACAACACCAACATACCATAACCATGCAAGGTTCGCAGGCTCTGTTTCAGGCCTTGTAGGCTGGGGCACTGTCGTTGTTGGCGTGGTAGGGGTTGTCGGAGTTGGTGTTACTGGCGCAGCTGCAACAGTACACCTTTGCTCTTGCTCTGGCCTGCTCTCGAGATTACCGCACCTGTTCCTGTCAACGCACGTCCTTGTCTGGACACTGCTTATACACGCTGACCAGTCACTGCACTCCCAGTTAGGCGTACAAAGAGTTGCAGCTCCTGATATCTCAACATTCGCAGGAATCTCAAGGTCGATACCTATATCTGCACCCCCAAGATAGGTTAGCTCATAAACCTCTCTTCCGTTCACTTCAATAGCTATAGTATCGCCGATACTCAACTCTTCTCCGTCGATAAACACAGGTTCTTCATAACCATACCTTGAATCCTTGGTAGTGGTTGTAAGCAAAGTTATACCTCCTTTAACAAAAGAAACAGTTGTACCGTCAGGTATCACATTACCGCCCTGGCTAAGCGTGCCGTATATCTGCAGGGGATACTGTCCATTAACAAAAACTACCGCACTCAGTACAACGATCGCAATAATCACTAAATACTTTATCATTTTAAAGCCCGAAAAACGAAATTATCGTGCCAGATGCGCTTGCCTCGATATACGCACCAATCACCAGAACCAACACACCTATGCCGAATATCAAAAACCCGTCAGTCACTATCTTCTTAAACCTTGAAGACATGAACTTCTCTCTTATGACAGCTTTCGATATCACGCCTCCTGACACAGCAGCAAGTAAATAACTGCTTGCCTCAGCCACCAAATGCGGAAGCACTGCGATGAACGTCAGGATAAAATATATGTAAGGATTCTGCTGGCCTGAATTCTGCGCTATCAAGCCAAACACCACACCCCAAACAGACGCGTTCCATGTAATCACGAATATTGAACCTGCACCGTATATGAACGATGCTATCAAAACTATAAGTAAAACCCATAAGTTATTGAAAAAGACCTTTGAAAAGCTTGCTCCAAACCCTGTAATTCCAATGCCAGCACCGACAACTCTTGCCTGCTGCGCAAATATCAGCGAAGAAGACATCTGCGGAAGTACTAGAGTAAAGAACGCATAAGTTAACATTATACCGAGCCACAAGAACAGGTATATCTTTACAACATCCCAGTGCTCTCTAAAGAACTGTAATGACCAGAACCGTTTTCTTGCCTCTACATTCTCTTCTAGTGCAAGCAACCTGTTTAGTGAAGGCAATAACAATAAAGATGTGAACGCAATAGATACAAGACCAGGATTATCAGGAAATATGACCATCCCAGAAAAAATACCTAGAATACTATATGAAATCCCCATAAGAAAAGCATAACCTTTCCTTTTCTCTATCCATGATATTGGGTATAGTTGTTCTAGTACCATCTTAACTGCCTACAGTGAAACATCCTTTGAA
>JAHWHD010000051.1 GCA_019323525.1 Candidatus Woesearchaeota archaeon | reverse complement strand
TCAAGGACCCATACTTTTGGGAGGTGTTTAACAGCGTTCTCTATCGGCTGGAGCATCTGTCTTAGCCATTTATCTTTACCTTCGTTCTTGTAGAACCAGTAAGAGTCCTGAAGGTCTGTCAAAGTAGTTAGTGTAGATTCATTAAAAGGTCCTGCCTTTGTACGCCTGAGCTCTGACATGTGGGCACCAACACCTAGTTTCTGGCCTATGTCATGCAGAAGTTTCCTTATATACGTGCCTGCCTGGCATCCAATCCGCATAAGAACGTCCTTTTCAATCACTTCAAGTATCTCAATATAGTATATCTTCCTGAAACGCATCTGTCTTTTGACTGCTGATTTTATAGGGGGGAGCTGCTTGATCTTTCCGATGAAATGTTCTGTTATTGTTTTTCTTAATACTGTTTCATCGACATCTTTATGCAGGTGCATCACTGCAATGTATTCCTTGCCTGCTGGAAGCAGAGCTTGTACAACCCTTGTCGCTTTTCCTATAGCTACAGGCAGGACGCCAGTGACTTTTGGATCAAGTGTTCCAGAATGACCTGATTTGTTAGTATCAAGCATCTTTTTGACATAAGCGGATACCTGGTGAGATGTAGGTCCTTTTGGTTTGTCGATATTAATGACTGAGAAGTCAAGCAGTTCCTCAGTTGTACGTTCTTCTGGGTTTTTGCCGAACCTTGGAGAGGTCTCAGCCTTTTGTCTTACAAAAACAGTTCTCTCTATCCTTTCAAATGGAAGTAATGTTTGCATGCTTTATCAAGAAATAAGGATTATATAAAAAAGTTTACTCTTTAGGTGCCTGCTCTGGTGTTTCTTTTACTGGTTCAGGTTTCTTTTCCTCTTTTGTCTCTTTAGGTTCTTCTTTTTTCTGCTTCTTCAAACCTTCTAGCTTTTTCTTTATCTCTTCCTTTTTCTTCTCTCTCTCAGTCATCTCTTTCTTGTGCTTTTCTTTCTTTTCAGGCTGTTTCTCGACTGGAGCTCCGACAATCTCTGCCTTTACAATCCCTTCATCGTCTTTAGAGACATTTACTTTGATATGGTGCGGCGGGTTCCTGATGCCGCGCTCCCAAATTTTTAAGTTAGCGTGTTTACCTATCTTAACATTCTTGATTTCAACTTTCATATGGCGAGCTAGAAACTCTTTTAAAGCGATCATTGCCTTTTTTGAGCGCCTGTACTTAGGAGTTTTAAGCCATTCTTTTCTCAAAGGTACATTATATGTTCTGTCTGCCATTTTATCAATTATGCTTTAGTGCTTCCTCGTTTCCAGCTTCTCTTTACAGCAGTGTGCCTGCCAGGATGGACTCTTCTGCCTGTACCGTACTTCTTAGGCACTGTCCAGAAAGGCGCCCATTTAGTCTGCTCTGCTTTCTTTGCAAGCCTTTTCTTTCTTGACCTTGTCTTGTATCTTGCCATTCTTATTTCCTTGTGATCTTGAACTCCTTTTTAGGAGGTTCCATCCTTTGAAGGATGTCTTTTAACTGTTCATCACCGATTACCTGAAGTTTTCCTGTCTGGATTATCTGCGCAAGTATTGTTAAAAGCTGAACTGCTTTCTCTGGATGCGCTGATTTCAGGTTTCCGTAACGTGACAAAGCTTCCTTTGTCAAGTGCTGCTTGACTGCTGTCTCGAGAGTGTTTACCTGCTGGTTGAATTCCTCGATATCTTGCTGCTGTTTTTGAAGTTCCTGTAACCGCCTCTGTCTTAACTCTTCAAGCTCATTCATTTTTTCCTGCAGGTTCTTCTTTTGTTTCTTGTTTTTTCACTTCTTTTTCTTCGATTACTTTTTCTGTTTTAGCTTCAACTTTCTGCTCTTTTTTAGGTTTTTCTGCAGGTTTTTGTTCTTTTTCTTCGTTAGTCTCTTCGACTTTCTTTGGCGCTTTGCCCTTGGCAAGCTGCGCAGCTAATTTGTCAAGCAATGATTTTCCTTTCGGACTTATGACTCGTCCTTTATGACCTTTAACTTCTACCTGTTTAGCGAACTCTGCTTTCTCTAGCTGTTGTAAGATTTTTCGAATGATATTTCCAGAACCTTTTACAAACATGTCTGGTTTATGGCCACGGTTCTTCCTGCCGCCATAGTAACTTCTTAGTTTTGAGACTCCAATAGGGCCGTACTTGTAAAGTTTTCTTAGGATTGATGCTGCACGCATGTGCCACCAGTCGTCTCTTTCAGGAGGTCTTTCTTTGTGGTTTCCTGTCTTTACGAACTTTGACCATTCAGGTGGTTGCATCTCTGGTAACTTAGCCAGCTCAACAGCTGCTTTTTCTATAAGCTCGTTTGCATCTACATTGAATATTGCTATTTTACATCACCTTATAACAGCGTTCCTTGCGGAACTAGATCACCTGTTTCCAGGATATCTCAAAGGAGAAAGGGGTGGTTTATAAATCTTGTGGTTCTATTCAGTGCCCCATATACGGTCGGCTTCTTTACGGATGTATTCTTCTGATGCTCTAATCACTACTCCGTTTGGATCTGCCATGCCTGCGTATCCTTTACATATTTTACTAAATTCTTGGGCGACAGGTCCGTCTTTAGCTAGGGTTTTACTGACCTCAGCAAGATTAGCTTCAAGATTATGTTGCATTGCTAATTTGTCTTTAATATACGCTTCTTTAGTGCCATAGACCTCTCTCCAAGCAGAATCTCGAACTGATTGTAGTCGCACAGCGTCAATTCCTTTCTCTACCGCAATTCTTACCAAAACTTTTACGTACGCGTCTCTTCTCTGATAACAGAGGAACAGTGGCTCGCTTTTCTCTTCTAATTCAACTCTGAGTTCAGGGTCCATATCTTCTTTAAGAGATTCTAGAAAAGCTATGCGGATCTCAGCGTAAGATCTCCAGTTGTTTTTAGTAGATTCATAAGCATGTTCAGCCATATTATTTTCTATTTCTTCCATAGCCATGGCTTTGATTTTTTCAGCAGCTTCAGGGTCGTCTGGTGAGACGATTGCTTCTAGCACAGAATCTATAACTGAGTTTGCAACTTCTTTGGTTTTTGGATCTGACTTATATCCTCTGACAGTTTCTTCAGTTTCGCATTCGATAATGATTTGCCTGACTTCGTGTTCTATATCGTCCATAACCCTGGGAAGCTGTAGATTCTATAAAAAGATTACTCTGACTAGATAAATCTTTATATATCAAGCATATGTTCTATATTTTCTATGAAGACTTCGATGTTTGCGGCGCTTGCATTTACATTGTGCGGTTCTGTGTTTGGACAGAGTGCTTCAAGAAGCCCTACAACTAGCGATCTTGCGAGGTTTCTAAGGGCTGTTCCAAAGAGTGTTGAGTCAAACCCCTGCAGTTTTGATAAAGGCAAAACATTTGTCCATACCACTAGCCTTGACAGGAAATTGTTCAGGTATGACCTGCACGCTGTTTCAAGATCCCCTTATACTACTCCTGAGGCAGTCAGGCTCCAGGTCAGCATGGTATACCAGTATATTAACGAAGAACCGCAGTATTCAAGGATAAACGATTTTATAGACACCAACATTGACGGTGTACCTGACAAGGTCTCAAGGCCAGCTACAAATTTTACTGAGTGGGAGATCCCTTCCGAGAAGGACTGTGATTATTTCAGGTTCATACTAGAACTTTTCTACAGGTCAAAGAATCCTGTTAAGTAAGTCTGATTTTGTTATCAAGCCAACCACTTTTCCTTTTTTTGTAACAAGCAACATTGGGAAATGTTTTAACAGTGAGGATGCGACTTGCTGCGATGTTGTGATTGAGATTGTCGGCGGAGGTTCTTTCATAACGTCTTTAACAGTGAGCTTTGAAGGGTCTTCTGTTGAAGATATCTTGTCAAGAATGCTTGACTCTGTGACTAAGCCAGTAGTTATTTGATTGTCTATCACAGGCAGTTGTGATATGTTGTAGCTTCGCATCTTCTTTATGACGTCCTTAATCTTGTCAGAGCTCTTGACAGAAATGATTCTTTTGCCCATGATGTCCTCTATCTTTACCTCTTGCTTTTTCTCGAGTAGTTCAAGTGTTTTAAATATTTGTTTAGCTTTGGAATATGCAGGATCTATGCGTCCTGATTCTATCTTAGCTATCAAGGACTGCGATACTCCTGCTTTCTTTGCAAGTTCTCCTTGAGTTAAGTTGAACTTCTTCCTTAGTATCTTTATGTCGTCTAATGTTACCATATTAAGGAATAATTTTAGGTTATTTAAATTCTTTTTGGAATACTTATCTTTCATATATGACATATTCTGATTGGAATAATATTGTCAAGATGTTTTATATAAGATTGCTTTTGTTGGAGTTGCTATGAGTCAACCAGTTCAAGAAGAAAATGAGCCAAAGTATGTGAGCAAGCAGATAGTGGAACACTCAACTGATAGCAACGGTAACCCTGTTTTGTCTTATAGGTTTGATGGTTTGGAGTTCCATGATAATATTCGGATCCTTTACAGAAATGGTGTTAATTTAGATGGCATGCTGGCGCAAGAGCATTATGCACGTTTGCCTGCCAATGAGCGGCTTATCTTGCTGAGAGAGATGAGGTGCCATCTTAGATCCTTAGCTTCTGCTTATGGTGATAAGCGTGAACAGATACTTGAAGGGCTTGACAAAAAGATAGATCAAATTCAAACAGAACTTGGGGTGAAAAAATGAAAAGAATAATAAGTTCAGAATCAGTCACAGAAGGTCATCCTGATAAGATGTGTGACAAGATCAGTGACGCAATCCTGGACGCAATATACAAGGCAGACCCTACTGCAAGGGTTGCATGCGAGTGCGGTACAAAGAACGGCGGCGTGATGGTTTTTGGAGAGATCACTACAAGCACTTATGTTGATGTGCCGCTGGTTGTGAGAAACACGATAAAAGAGATAGGATACACTAAAGCTGAGTTTGGCATTGAATGGGAAACAGCGTGTGTCTGGGTACAGATAACTGAACAATCTCCAGATATTAGCCAGGGAGTTTCTGAAGGTGCTGGTTTGCACAAAGAGCAAGGCGCAGGTGACCAGGGTATGATGTATGGTTATGCTTGCAACGAAACTCCTGAGCTTATGCCGATGCCAATCATCTATGCGCATAAGCTTACAAGGAAGCTTGCTGAGGTAAGAAAGACAGGACTTCTTAAATGGGTGAGGCCTGACGGTAAGTCGCAGGTGTCAGTCGAGTATGACGAGAACGGTAAACCTTTAAGGATTGATACTGTAGTTGTATCTACACAGCACGATGAAGGTGTGGAGTATGACACTATCAGGAGCGAGGTAATTGATAAGATTATCAAGCCTGTGTGCGGAGATCTTATTGATGCTAATACAAAGTTCCATGTAAACCCAACAGGTGCTTTTGTCAGGGGAGGTCCGTATGCTGACGCTGGTCTTACAGGTAGAAAGATCATTGTTGATACTTATGGTGGTG
>JAHWHD010000050.1 GCA_019323525.1 Candidatus Woesearchaeota archaeon | reverse complement strand
CCCATGTATTCTGCCAAGCATACTGTTCTTTTTCATCCTTATCTAAAAACTTGATATTGTATGCTTTTGCAAAGTTCTGTCCGTCATGATGAAAATCAGGTCCTTGCGCAGCTTTGCCGTTAGGCAAAAGAAACTCCATCGAAACAGTAAACACAGCACCTGCAAACTTCTCTTTCTCGCTCTTCTTGCCTAGGTAAAAAGGAAGTGCTAGATAATTCTCGCAGATATCTGTGTACATGCCAATTATCCTGTCCTGCTCAGCAAGAGCTTCTTTCTCAGTTGCAAAACATGTATGGCCTTCATTGAAAACGAATTCTCTTGTCCTCATAAGAGGTGTAGCGTGCTTGAACTCCCATCTTACCACATTGCTCCACTGGTTGAACAGTATAGGTAAATCCCTATGAGAACGAACCCATTTTGAGTATGAAGGATACATTATAGTTTCAGATGTAGGACGTACAGCTAACCTTTCATTTAACTTTGTCTCTCCAGCATGAGTCACCCATGCAACCTCAGGCGCAAACCCTTCAACATGCTCCTGTTCCATTGACAGAAACTTTTCAGGTATGAACATAGGAAAATAAACATTCTTTACACCCATTGGCTTTAACCGTTTATCAACCTCATCGCGTATCTTCTCCCATACAGCCCATATCCTTGGCTTGAAAACTATGCACCCAGAAACATCGGTATAATCAGCCAGGTCAGCCTTCTGTATAAGCTGTGTAAACCATTCACTAAAATCATCGTCTCTTTTCACAGTCAAACCCTGCTTCGATTTCTTTGCCATAAAAGGTTTTATATATGTAAATGGTTTATAAATATTACGTTAATGTAGTAGAGGCCATTGGTTATTGTTTTTCTCTACTACATTTAAAAAGACAAACAATATAAATCAATACTTTTGTCTTTTTATTATGGTAAGAATCAACCTAATCTCTCCAAAAAAACTTGCAGACCAGCACCTTATAGCAGAGTACAACGAGATCCTAAAGTTCTTTGGCTATGTAAGGAAACATCCCCACATTAAGTACATGCCAGAGAAGTATGTGCTTGGCAAAGGCCATATCTCATTTTTCAAGAATAAGTTAGTGTACTTAAAGAAACGTCATGAAATATTAAAAAAAGAAATGAGAAAACGCGGCTTTAAACCAAAAAAGACAATCTCATTATCAAAGTTTCCAAAAGAGCTAAAGAACGACTGGAAACCTAAAAAGACAGATATGGAAACCATAAAAAAACGGTTGACACAAAAACTAAACCTAAAACCAAATTATTATAGTTATTATAGGAAGAAGTTGTCTAACGAAGATCTAATTAACAAATTAAAATAACTACCTTCTTCTTGCCATTGCATTTATCTGGGCTTCCTTAGCATCTTGATAGCTGCTGAATGCAACAGCAGGCATTATACCAAATGCAATAAAACCAAACAACATCATAATACCCCACCCGGTTTCTCCACTCCATAGAGTATCCACAGAAACATTGTACGGTTTAAGTGAATTGACAAGTCCATCCCCGCCTTTCCTTGTGATATTGTTGAAGATGTTCGTGCGAAGCGCGTTAACCCCTGGAGCGTTTAACCCTTCGAGCTTATCAAGGATATCATCTAACTCTCTCTGTTCTCTCCTGAAAAAAAGACCGTCATCAATATACTTTGCAAGCAGCTTGACAGGAACTTTATTACTAGTGAAATAATTCTCTCTTTCACCAGAAACCTTCATCTTCTTAGGAGTGTAGACCTTAAACCTAGGAACCTTTACCCTGTAACCATTAAGTTCAAGAGCCTCTTCAAGCATAGCACTTTTTTCAGCGCTCTCTAAAGTTTTGCTCTCCTCAAGCAAAGCTTTAAGGTTACTGTACGGTTTACTACCTTCATCAAACCATGTTAGGCCGTGGCTGAACGTTCTGGCAAAGCCCCATTCATCTTTTTTCTCTATAGGAACATTATACATACCTAACAATTCATCCTGCTCTTTATGCGTAAGAACCCCGTCCTTTATTTTATCTTTAAAAGAGACTTTAACCTTATCAGCATAATCATTGACAACCTTCTGGAAACTGTTATCATGATGCTGTATCTGTTTTGTCTTTCCAAGAGGAAGTTCTACTGCAGGTATCTCAACCTCAGCAGCCATAACATTCCCTGCTAAAGCAAACCCTGCAAATGCAGGAAGAAAGTATCTTTTAATTGATTTATACATGTGTATTAGGACAGATAGATCATATAAAAATATTTCTTAACTCCAATATACATAATAATTCATCTTCTCTTTTTACGCTTGTTAACACGTTTTTTAACAATGCGTTTGAACACAATAGGCGAGACGATCGCGGTTATGAGAGACATAAAGACAAGTGCTGTAAATATTGAATTGCTTATGATAGACGCCCCAAGTGCTAGGCTTGCTATTACAAGTTCAACATCAGCCTTTGGGTTAAGCCCCCAGCCAACTATTAGCCCCTCCCTAAAAGTTCCTTTATCTGCCATGACTGCCAGCATTGAGCCGAACACAGTCCCTAGTGTTGATATTACAAACATCACAAGTATAAGCAAATAATTAGGCAGGATAAGTGCAGGGTCTGTCCTAAGCCCGATCCATACAAAGAAAATAGGGATAAGGAAACCAAACGCGATTATATGGAGCGAGTTCGCTATATCGTGCTCCTGCCAGTTAGGTATTGACGTTTCTTTGAATATTGTTTGCCGTACTATGACTCCTGCAACTAATGCCCCAATAAACGACCCTATCTGTAAGAAATCCGCAAGTGTCGCTATCAATAAAAGTATTATCAGCGACCCTGTAAACCTTGCAGTGCTTGACTTTTCCTTGTTGAACAGTTTCAGCGCTCTTGGAACAACCCATATTCTTGCAATTATCACAATCGCGATAAATGCCATGATATAAAGCATCAAGCCCAGAACACTTACATGGCTTATTGCCACATGTAGAACAGAGAGAATAATTGTAACCAAAAGCAACTCCATTATATCATCAACAGCGCCTGCTGTTATTATCAAGCTACCAAGCTTTGTTTTTAGAATTTTTAGCTCTTCCAGGATGTCTACTGATACTGCCTGTGCGCTTACTGACATTGCGATCCCTATCAGCAAACTTACAAGATTGTTCAACCCGAACAGGTACTTCATAACGAAAAATCCTGTTATCAGCGGAATCGATGTATTAAATGCAGATATTAGCAAAGACCTTTTGATGTTCTTTGTAACGCTCTTGAAATTAATCTCAAGTCCGATGTAATAGAACATCATGACTATTCCGAGATTTGCAAGAAAACTTATTACATTCAGGTTTTCAGCTGTAAACAGATAACTCTTGATAACGCTGATGCTTAATATTAGCCCTGCAACTATCTGTCCTACTGCTCTTGGCAAGCCTAGTTTCTTTAATAGCTCAGATACAAGATACGCAAGACCTAGTGCAATGAGTATGACTAATAGCGCTGAAATCATCAAGATTACCTCTTTTTTGTTCAATATTTGTTGATGAGGTTTTTAAATTTTTCCTGATTCTACAAGAAGAAATAAACCCCATACAACAACCCTACACTGACAATCCCTATCAACCAATGCCATTTCTTTATATCTGAAACAATATCAACTGTGAACCCAAACAGGACAACGATATAAAACGGTAGTATAGATGTAACAAGATTCGAAACAGCAGCAGTATTAAGTAAATACTCAAAAACAAAAAGCGAGACATAGGCAAGCACAGTTGTAATCATTGCAGCGAACAAGACAACAGTTGAAACACCATACACAAACCTTGTAAAGCTTGTCTTTGATTTGAACAGTTTAGCAACAACAAACATAACCAATAGAGCACCAAAGAACTGTGCAAATATCTTGAGAAAGCTAAGATGAGTTGTAAATATCTCTTCATAAGTAAGAGGTAATGCCTGTAACAACACTACCAATATCAAAGAAAAAACCAATGTCTTCTTGTTCGCATAACTTCCAACAGCTTCAATTGCATGATCGTCAAACAATGCAGCTTTAAAGTATTTGAAAGGTATCATTTTGATGTCCTTATATACACACCGTCCCAGTCCTTAGGAGGGTTCTTTATACATTCATTGCATCTGTCAATGTACATACTAGTAGGTCCATCTTTTGGGAGTTTCTCAAATATTGAAAGAGCTTCTTTGAACCTCCCTTCTCTGTACAGCTTAATACCTCTACCCCAATCACCAACATGCTTGTACTCAGGAATAACTTCATAGATATCAATAGGAACAGTCTTACCCTTAACTATAACCTTGTCAAGTTCCCTGATAACAAAATGTCCTTTTACCTGTTTATAGATGTTCTCGCTTATTATTATCTCTGTACTATAGAACTTATTTGAACTCTCTAGACGAGCTGCTAGATTCACATGGTCTCCTAAGCACGTGTAATCAAACCTTTGCTCTGAACCCATATTACCTACTATAACATCTCCAGAGTTAAGGCCAATTCCTATCTTGACTTCAGGAAAACCTCGAGCAGCCCAGTCTTTATTACATCTCTTAAGACCTTCAATCATCAGCACAGCGCTCTGCACAGCCTGGATTGTATGCTTTGGCTCGTCAAGAGGAGCGTTCCAGAAAGCCATGATAGCGTCACCGATAAACTTGTCAACCACCCCGCGGTTCTCAAGGATAATGTCAGTCATTGCAGTAAGATATTCATTCAAAAGTTCTACAAGTTTCTCAGGCCCTAACTGTTCAGATATAGTTGTAAACCCTCTTATATCAGAGAACAGTATCGTCAGGTTCTTCCTCTCGCCACCTAACTTTAACTTAGACGGATCTTTCAACATCTCGTCGATTATCGCAGGCATCACATACTGCTTGAACGCACTTTTTATTTTTTCTTTCTCTTTCTGCTCTTTCCTTCTTTTTGTATCAAGATAACTGTACAAAAAATAGATCAACAGAGGGATGAACGTAAACAAGAACCTGTACTGTGTAAAGAAATTCTTTACATTGACCCCATAGAAAGATATCCAGGTATCAGTAAAAACCAAAAGAACAACAGAAAGAAACACAATATACTTAAGGTCATCAGTCTTTCTGTACATTGAATGGAGCTTGACAACTCCGTATGCACAGACTATTGCAACAAGTATTGTGATGACGAGTTCAATCATGCAAATGCCTCGATTATCTTCCTTATCAGCCTGGTAAGCCAGCTAGGATTATCAGCAGCAGCAACAGCCAGAGTATCAAAGTTCTGCACATCCTTGCTAACAGTGAAAGCATAATCCTTTGTCTGGCCCTGCGGAATATTCTTAAAAGCCCATTTGATTACAGGATCTTTTTCAATAACTTCAGGCATCTCAGAAAACACGAGCTCTTTCACATCTCCAGCAATATCTTTAGGAACAACAACAAGCACCTCAACATCAAACAGTTCTTCATCTGCTGTAACTGAGTAAGTAACTTTAGACTTGTCAATCACGTTATCTCCATTGCTAACTTCATAAACCTTGGTTGTCACAACAACATCAGGATGGAGTTTTCCTTTCAACAGTTTAAGATACTTATCGGGGATCTCCATGTCGTCATACTTTAAAGTCTCTATCTTAGAATCCACCTCTTCAATCTCAGGCAAACATTCTTTGTACCTAGACTCAAGACACTCTACAAACTCTTCAGGTTCGATCTCAAGCTCTACAAGATCACTCTTTGTAAGGTCTGTATGCACAAGCGCAGGGTTAAGCCTGCTTATACGCATACCTGTAAACTTGTTCACAATAGCTGAAGCAGCGCCTGCAGGCAGCATTGAAGCTGCCTTGCTTCCTTCAGCACTTAGAACTGCAGTTTTAGTATACCTTTTATGCGTCCAGGTCCTGTCATAATAATCAACGTACAATGTGGTTGAATAATCTCCGTCAGGAACCTCTTCAGGAACCTGTATCCTGTAATAATCTCCATAGCTCCTGTCATTGCTGATGTAGTTATAAAATACCTGTTCATAGATCGGACTCTCTGACTTAATATCAATACTGTTTATGAAAGCCACGTTGTTCTTCATTATCTCGAGCTCAACATACGAACCAGGTATGAGCTCAACCTGCTTCCCTAACTCCTGTCCATCTATATAGAAAACAATATCCTGCGAATAAGCTACAGGTATGATCAATAAAGCTAATAATAGTATCAATAACTTTTTCATCATTACACCCCCGAATATCTAATAATAAATTAACATATAAAAATGGGCCTGCGAGGATTCGAACCCCGGTCAATCGGTATCTGCAAGCCAAAGCTTGCTAGCTTCTAGCTACCGAAGCCGACCGCACTTTCTGGTAAACTAAATCCAGGCTATGCTACAGGCCCAGAACACTAAGAATTTCAAGAATTTATAAAGGTTTTCAAAAAAGAAAGTCTATATCATCATCAGAATCATCAAAAATATCTAAGTCACCTGGAACTTCTCTTTGAATCTCCGGATCAATACCGCGTTCCTGCAGTTTCTTCTTTAGTCTATAAACCTCAGCAGGAACCCTTCGACTGTACTTCTTTGCCTTGAACTCTGCATTATTAACAAGCACTCTTGCAAAATAAATGTCAGTACTCCATTCTTTCCTAGCTCTTTGCAAATCCTCTCCAATCATTGCATTAATAGCTTTCTCTTTCAGAAGAAAATACTGCGCTGGCAGTTTTTTGTTCAGCCTTTCTGCATCTCTCTCTAGATGTTCAATTGTAATATCTACAATGGTTAGTGTAGAACATAATCCATCACTAATTGGTTTTAAATCATCTGAAATCCAGCGCATCTGTTCAACAACATAATTGTCCCATATCTGATGTTCTAAACTTGCAAAATCATCTGACGGCTCAACCCTGTGAACATTACCCAGCATGAACCTTGAATGACCTATCTCATTCCAGGCTTGTGAATAACTGCCTTGTGCTATATACTGTTGTACCGCCAGAACTCTTTGTTGGTTCATTCTAGTCACATATGATTGATATTCCTGCCCCATATTTTCTTTGTAGGCTAAGTTCATTTATAAAGCTTATCAACTACAACACCAGCATATGCTCCCTGAAGAAGTTCATTGACTTTGGATACTTGTTAATGGCTTCTATCTTTTTTCGATACTTTTGTTTTAACCTCAAAATATCATCATTACTCAACCCTTCTTTAACCTTAAAGCTTATCTTAGGCTCAAGCACAGTCCTTGGTTTTTCAACAATCTCGTACACACCATACTTTTCAGGATTATCATATACTAAAGACCCTCTCTGCAGTCCAAATACAGATGTTGAAACCAAATCTATTGCTTCATTATTATCTTCAAGAAACTTAACAGTCTCTATAAACTCTTCCTCTGTCTCTCCAGGAAACCCGAACATGATATAGACAACATTCCTTATCCCGGCCTCATGCGAATCTTGTAACACTTTACTTACATCATCAACATTTGTACCTTTTCCCATAATATCAAGAACTCTTTGACAACCGCTTTCAACACCCCAGATAATCATATTACAACCTGCTTCTTTTAACTTTTTTAAAGTATCGCAGTCATAATCCTTAGTCGGCCTCAACTGACATACCCAATCTTTATTGTATTTTTTCATAATTTTAGATATCTCAATTATTCTTCCTTTAGAAACCATATCATCGATAATAAAAAAATACTTGTGCTTAGTATCCATTATTGTTTTTTCAATATTATTTAATTCATACTCAAAATACCTCTCTCCTTTATGATGCGTGCAGAAAGCGCATCTGGCATAATAACACCCATGCGAAGTCTTTAAGGGTAAAACAGCCTCTTTATTGAAATATCTGTTAATATCAAATATATTATAATCAAGAGAATAATCAACAATTACATCCTCATTATTTATTTTATTATTCTTAATATATTTCAATAATTCAAATTCATTCCTCAAAAAACAAGCCTCTGTCTTTAACAACACATTCACACCAGGCCCACCTACTATTACCTTTATCCCTGACCTTTTCAGTTCTTTTATAAGTGCATAGGCATAGAAAGCCTGAGAACTATAAACAATACTAAAACCCACAATGTCTGGCTTTTTTTCTTTTATTTTATTTAATAACTCATCAAATAGTTCAGGTAATCTACCATCAACAATCGCCTTATTATTAACTCTGTAACAGTCCTTTGCTTCTTCATCATATTTTTTAATAATTTTTTCATAATTCTCAATATTAAAACTTTTAAAAAAATCAGTATAACCACTAAACATCTCTTTATGAAACTCAATATTCATGTCAAGAACATCAACTGAAACAGAGTTGGCCCTAAGAAAACTATAAAGATTAACCAGACTGTAAGGCATTATACTAGGAGTACAAAATGGCGGATATACTAACAGTAGTTTCATACTCTCTCAACTGCACATTTCTTTTTAAAGCTTACCAAAAGGTTTAAGTAATCAAAAAAAATTCATTAATTATGACAAAAATGCAACCTATGCCACCACCGCCTACAGATTTTAGTTCTTATTTAT
>JAHWHD010000049.1 GCA_019323525.1 Candidatus Woesearchaeota archaeon | reverse complement strand
GTCATGGAATGGCTGAAGACTGTTATTGGGCCTGGTTCCATGCCTGCTTGGGAAGCGACTGTGTCGAGTATATATTTTAATCCAAAGAGGTTCATGAGCCATGCATCAAGGCCGTTATGGGACCTAAAGCTCGCGCACATTGTAAGCTTGTTCTCGAATTTCCGAAAATATATTGATAAGAAGCATGGAACACTTAGATGTGTTGTAAGGTCATTCGCAGGTTCCCATAATGTGATATAACAGCGTCTGCTTTCTGGGTTTAATTTTAGCTTAGCAACAACTTTCTCAATACAGTCTACTCCGAAATGGGCGCCTATCCTGTTTCCATAGGTGTAAGCAGAGCCCTCCTCTAAATCTTTCTTCAGTATCTTTTTCTGGTACTCGGTTATTTTATCCATGTCAAAACCCAGTTCTTCTAATTCTTGTTTTGTATAATCTGAAGGGTTTTGAACGACAACCTTCACGTTCTGGAGTTCGCATCTAGGACCTTTTCTTAAATGAACGAGCTTGCCAAAGTTAAATATCCTGTGCACAAGATTAATCCATGCTTCAACAGGTCTTTTGCCAAATATGACGTGGCTTCTTGGCTCTGAAGGGAATGACTGGACATTCAGTTCTGGCATTGGAATGTTTTTTCTCTCAGGAAGTTTTGTCGAAGGTTGTATTGTCGAGATATGCTGCTTTAATCTATCAGCAAAATGTTCGTCAGTTGGCCTGCCAAGAGTAACTATGCTTGGCTTTTTATCAAAAAGGTTCAGGTCGATGTCTTTATCGAGCAACCGTTCCCTGCCAACTATCCTCTTCATAGGGATTCCGTTCCAGTCGTAGTCTTCAACACCGTTCTCAAAGAAAGCTACAAGGTCTTCATAAGAACCTGAACGGTTATCTCCGCATACAATCAAATGTGTAATCTGTGGGTTGTAAAGAAGGTTCCTTAACATGCAAGCCATGCCGTCGCCATACAGCTGGCCAAACACAGCTATGTTTGATGTGTCAACACCAAACTCCCTGAACTTGTCAGCGACCCAGTGTGTAGGAGACCACAAAGTTACTACACCTATGCAACCGTCTGGATTTTGGATAATCAGTTTCGAGCTGTGGTGTAATGGTTCAAAGTTCATTTTGCTTTAGGACGGATGCCGCCGCAGTGTATACCTGCGCTTGGGAAGTGCCGGTACAAAGCTTTATGGTTTGGCTTGCTTAGCACGTATTCTTTTTTTCCAACTAGATTGTCGCCTTTGTCCTGTCTTGACTGAAGCTTGTGCAGGTTTGCTACTGGTCTTGGAGTTCCATAGTACGGAAAACGAGAATCGACATTATCCAGCCATAGAACTGTGACAGGGATATTCTCTTCGAGGGCTGCTGCAACTCTATGAAAGCCATCGCAGATTATTGGAAAGTTCATTGTAAGTCTTACATTAGAATATTGTTTTTGTTCTAGTTCAGGATTAATGGTGTGTTCAGCAGGCATGTGTTTCTGAAACTCCGAATAATCAAGAGCGCCTTTTACATCACACTGCATAGGATAAGCGCAGACTTCAATGACAGGGGGCATTATTGTCCATAGCTCTTCTTTTTCGTTACCCTCATCGTCAATGTAATGGCTTACGAAATCATAACATTTAGTTAACTGCAGCGGGTCATCGTAACCCTGTTCTTTGAATTTTTCTCTTAGAGCATTAAGAAAATCTAGACGTTCCTGATACACAATAGGTTGCGGAGTGAACAGTTTTTTGTTGACTGATGCAGACTCCATTTGAAGTATTTCAATATTTGAGTCTTTGTAAGGTCTGACAAGCTCGCCATCTGACTCTTTTATAGCCCCTTGCGGATTTAATGGTACTTGCTTTAGTCTTGCAAATAATTCGTCAAAAGAAAATTCTTTTACTTCACTTATGTCGAGAAGTTTAGCCAAATATAACACCCCCTTTTATTTTAAGTGCAGGAGGAAATCCTGCACTTATATTATCTAAACACCTCAATCCCCAGCAATGATCTGGGACAAATACTTGTATATAAACTTATATTGAATAAAAAATATATTATCCAGCAGTGTAACTTATTAACGAGGACCAGTTGTCGTCTAATAACTTGCCGTCTACAGCATTTATTTTCATATTGATTGCGTTAAACGCTTGCGTTACAAGGGTGATGTTCCACACGTTACCAAACTTCTCAAGATTCTGCAGCACAAGTATCGTCTTTATGACATGTTCATGGCTGTACTTTTCTTTGCGATATTTCTCGATAATGTCAAGGATTTCTTCAAGGTCGAGCTTTACTTTTTCAAGGTCAAGCTCATAGATCTTTTCATCAGGTTTCTTGAAAACAGAATCAACTTTCTCGAAAACGCATTCCTTATCGTCAACAAGGAAAGATGACATCTTGTCAGTCTTAGCATCATAGTAACCTATCATCCAAGGCAAATCTTTACCTTTTTCAATCACGATAAATCCTGTTGTAAGGAACAGTTCTTTGTTATCCTTTCTCCAGTCTTTGAATGCTTTGCTTTCTTTTAGTTTCTTTAATGCATTGTGGAAGAACATAGTGAATGCTAGAAATTTTAGTGTTTATATAGGTTTTT
>JAHWHD010000048.1 GCA_019323525.1 Candidatus Woesearchaeota archaeon | reverse complement strand
TAGAAGGGAACTTTATTTTCATAGATACAAGAACGCCTGATGAGTATGAAGAGTGTCATGTGCCAGGAGCTTTTAATGTGGCGATATTATCGAATGAAGAAAGACATATTGTAGGGTGCATGTACAAAGATGATAAGGATAAGGGCATAGATGAAGGTTATGCTATTTTTGAAAAAAAGAAAAATGAGATTATTGAAAAAATAAAAACAATAATAAAAAAGACAAAAAAAGAAAATGTGGTTGTATATTGCTGGAGAGGGGGTATGAGGTCTAGGGTTATCGTTGAGTTGTTAGAAACTGAAGGTGTTAATGCTAAACAGTTAGATGGAGGGCATAAAGCGTATAGGGCTTATGTAAGGGAGAGGTTGGCTTCATATGTCTTTAAGCCTAAGCTGTTGGTGCTGTATGGCCTTACAGGAAGTGGTAAGACTGAACTTATACAGAAGACTGACCTTCCTAAGATTGACCTAGAGGATCATGCACAGCACAGGAGTTCTTTATTGGGCGAAGTGGGGTTAAAACAAAGAAGCCAGAAGATGTTTGAGTGCTTGATATTCCATGACTGTGAAAGGTTGAAGAATGAGAAACTTGTAGTTATAGAAGGGGAGTCTAGAAAGGTTGGTGACAGGGTTATACCAGAGTTCCTGTTCAAGGCTATGAAAACTAACTGTGTCAATGTAAGGGTGAAAAGTTCTATACCTTCAAGGGTTAAGAGGATAAGGCCTGAGTATTATGATACTGAAGAGAAATGTTCGCAGTTGAAAGATATATTTAACAGGATGAGACAGCTTCTTTCTAATAAAGCTGTTGACCAGCTGTTAGAATGGATGGATGCTAAAGAGTATGATAAGGTTACTGAATGGTTCTTGATAAATTATTATGACAATAAATATTCTTTTACAGTTGATAATGTTGAGTATGATTATGAGATTGATAATGATTCTGATGGAAAAAAACAATTGGAAAAAATTTATATGAAGGAGAATTCTGACCTTGAAGCTTCATGACCGCAATAGTGGCACTGCAATAACTTGCCAAGGTTGTAGACTTTACGGCCTAAGATCTTCTCGTCATGCTCTGGTGCAGTTACACAACGCGGGTTAGGACATTGCACAACGTCTGTAATCATCTTGGGAGGTCTAAGGTTTGCCTTGTAAACAACCCTGCCATCTTCGATGACATTGTATGTGATCCTTCCAGAAAGTAGAGCAATCTTCGTCAAAAGTTTCTCATCGTCAATCTGGCCTCTGACCTTCACGACGTCTTTAGTTCCATTTTTTCCTTTAAGGCCTTCTGCGTACTCCACTTTTGCATCAGTCGAATCTTTTATCAAATAGACAATCTCTGAAGCTTTACCTGCAGGGATGTGGTCAAGCACTGTGCCTGATATAATGTCGGGAAGTCGTTCATCGCGACGTTTTTTCCTGCGACCCCCGCGTATAGGTTTTTTCACCAGAACGCTCTGAGGCTGAGGTTTTGTTTGTTGTTCATCAGTAATCCTTGCAGAAAGAGGATTAAGGATTGAGTAAAGAATAGCCATACGCATGTACAAGCCGTTGTTTGCTTGGTCCATATAAGCGGCCTGTGGAAGGTCATCTACTGAATAATCAATCTCTCGTACCTTCTTATTACGAGGTAAAGGGTGCATGATGATCAAGGAATCTTTTCCTATTCCTACAAGTTCAGGAGTTATCTTTAAAGCGCGAGCCACTTTTTCATAGAGTTTCGTGTCGTCAAACCATTCCTTCTGGACGCGTGTATCATAGAGAACATCCGCTTTTTTAATAGCCGCTCTCAGGTCTGTACCGAAATCAGTTACATTCACGCCACGTTGTTTTAATAACCTCAAGTATTGTCTTGGAAGCGCTACCTGATCCGCTGCAACCAAACCTATGTTTATATTAGGAAATTTTGAAAGCGTAATGATGTTTGAATGGACGGTGCGTCCATACTTTAGATCTCCTGCAAAGACAACATTTAACCCATCAAGATTTTTTCCCTGCTCAAGCACTTTCTTCTCCCAGATAGTCAAGAAATCAAGGAGCGCTTGAGTAGGATGTTCATGCGAACCGTCGCCGCAGTTGACTACAGGGATTTTCAGGTAATCGGCTGCAAGCTGTGCTGATCCCATCAAGGGGTGTCTTATGGCAATGACGTCACAGTTGAAGTTACCTACCATGTGCAAAGTATCGCAGATGCATTCGCCCTTTTCAACCGACGTTCCTTCAATACCTGAAAATCCTTGTACATGACCGCCAAGCCAGCGTATTGCCTGCTCAGTTCCCAGCCTGGTACGGGTAGAGGGCTGGTAAAATAGAGAGCCCATGAGCTTGTCTTTTAACGAACCTCTTACAGCAGTATCGTTCTCGAACCTTTTGAATACAAGAGCAAGATTTGTAAGATGCATTATGTTATCTGCGTCCAAGTCTAAAGCAGAAATAAGATCCTGATTAAGCCAACTTTTCACCACAAAAACCACCCCATTTTATTTTAAATAATTAAATCTATAAAGGGTATAAAACTATTGTTATAATAGAACATATCTATTTAGCAACATATATTGTCTGTGTTGGGAATGCGAACTCTATCTTTAGCTTGTCAAACTCCTGTTTTATGAGCAGGTTAAGTTCCTGTTGAGTGTCCATGTAATCGTTGTAGTCGGTTGAACCGACATGGTAAACAATCTCGTAATCAAGGCTTGATGCTGAGAATGTCTTGAAATGGCACCTGTCAAGTGTTCCAAGAGGGACCTTGTCAAATACTTTAGCTATGATTCCAGGGATTTTTCTCATCTTTGAGACTGGAGTATCGTAAGTAACACCTATACTGAAAACAACTCTCCTGTCTTCCATCTTTTTGAAGTTTCGTATCCTTGCAGATGTAAGTTCTCTGTTAGAAACAACAAGCTCTTCACCCTGTAAAGTCTTTATCCGCGTAGATTTAATTCCGATATGCTGAACTGTGCCTGAGTCATCGCCAATTACGATATACTCTCCTGACTTGAAAGGCTTGTCAAAGTATATGCTTATAGATGCAAAGATATCTTCAAGAACCTTCTGTAATGCGAATGCTATGGCGATACCTGCGACTCCGATGCCTGCTATTAAAGTGGTGATATTCACTCCAAAGTTCTGGAGAAGTATAAGGACAGCTGCAAGCCATACCAGTGCCTGGCAAACATTTGAAATAAGCCTTATCACAGATGTATCAGCCTGCTCTTCCTCTTTCTCTCTTTTCTCTCGTACAGTTTTTGCAACAAATTTTATGATCGAGTTTATTGCTTTTACTATGTAGTAAAGCGCAACAATAAGGATGATATAATAAAATACCTTGCTGACAATATCTGGTACAGTAATCCATCTGATTGCAATGTATGCTGCCAAGACCACATAGAAAGGCCAGGTGACTGATGCAATAACGCCGATTATAAGGTCGTCTACCTGGTTATGCGTCTTTTTTGAAAGTTCATGCAGCTTATGTATGACTCCGAACTTGATAAGTTTAAAGACTAGAACAATGACTGCGAATATTCCTAAAGCAATAAGGTATTCCTGGACAGAGTTGCCTCCGAATGTCAATGAAAGCAGAGAGTAAAGGTCTACCATGGTGGTTTTTGAAAGCAGGTTGTTTATATTTGTTGTGGATTGTTGAAAAGATTTAAATAAAAACCTCAGTTATCTTTGATTATGAAAATCATAAAGATCGCATCTGATTTAGGTGCTTTGGATAAGAAAGGTTCTGCTAAAGGACCTGATGAGATTGTCAGAGGAATGTATGACTTGTATCTTAACGAAGATGGAGAATACAGGGAGTTTGAGGTTGATAGTGTTGATGTTGATAAAGGGAATATCGATAATACAAATGAAAATATTTTTAATAAAATAAAAAGCATCAATGAACATTGCATTGTCTTAGGAGGAGACCATTCTGTAACTTATGCTGCTTTCAAGGCATTTGCTTCTAACAACCCTGGAGCAGGGATTGTTGTGTTTGACGCGCACCCTGACTGCGAGAATAACTTTAGTCCGCCATCGCATGAGGATTTTCTAAGAGTGTTGATCGAGGAGGGTGTTGTGGATGCTTCTCGCGTGATTATTGTTGGTTTAAGGAACTGGCACAGTAATGAATTTAATTTTCTTAGAGATAAAAAAATAAAATACTTTGCAATGAAAGAGGTTTTTGACAGGGGTGTTAAAGAGGTGTGTGATGCTGTGATGTTTGTGGCAAAGCAGTGGCCTAGCCTTTACCTTTCGATTGATATCGATGCTGTAGACCCTGCATTTGCTCCAGGGACTGGATATTGCGAGCCTGGAGGTCTGACAAGTAGGGAGCTTCTTTATTTTGTTCAAAGAATGAAGAACCTTAAGAATCTTAAGATTGTAGATTTAGTTGAGATCAATCCTGAGAAGGATAATGGTTTGACAGTCAAGCTTGGGTCGAAGATTGTGAAGGAGTTTCTGTAGCTTTTATGTATTGGCGCAGAAAATCTTCAAGAGAAGACACGTCATCTGCTGATTTTTTGAAGAGCATGCTAGGGTCAAGACTTACTGCCCTGTATAGCGTCGCAAGAAATGTGAGCCTGTTAGAAAATGAAGGTTCTGTTCGATAATTTTCAAGTGCTGTATCCAGCGCGCCATGCACCTTGTGCGGCCCGTACTCAAAACAGTCTCTTCTTTTTTTGACTGAAAGATTGACAGCGCCTTCAATCTGTTTAATCTGAAGTTCAGGCTTATCTTTTCTTTCAATCACATAGAACGCCCCATGCTCTTTTGCTCTCTCAATCAAACCGAGCGCTGAAGTGTAGACAATAACAGGGATGTTCCTTAAAATGAACTCAGGAAGTTTGTGAAGCGAGTTCTCAAATATTGGCAGGCCTTGTCTTTCATACTGCAGATTAGGCTCGAGAAGCAATGCGTGGTAAGAATTGTCATCGATAGCCTCGTTGTTTTCAGCAGACTCTAGCAGCTTGTCAAAACTTTGAAACTTTGCAGGGTTTCCAGTAGCAGTTCTATAGTCTGATGGGTTCTTGGGACCTTCAATAAAGCGAGAAACTGTATCAAAGACAAACAGGTTGTATTTTTTGGACAATATATCTGTTAATGCCTGTGCAGCACTCTCGGGCTGGATAATCACTAAATTTGTCATATATTTATAGCATTCAGCAAACATATTTAAAATTTATTATCCTGGAGTAACAAATAAAGCCGCATTTATAAATAACAGCGATAACTTTATAAATGACTCGTTCATCTGCAAGAATGTGTGAGATAATGGGAAGAATCAAAACAATGCT
>JAHWHD010000008.1 GCA_019323525.1 Candidatus Woesearchaeota archaeon | reverse complement strand
ATCCATCTCAAAACCTCCTTGCACAATTCCAAAGAGAAGCTGCTTATCATCTTTATGAAACATCTTGCTATCAGTCTGCCATTTATGCGTATTCTTAAGCGCAACAAGATACTCGTCACGAGAAGCACCATATGGGGCCATGTCATCTAAAGCCATCGCGACATCTGAACCAATAGCTTCATGTATCTTCATTATACGTTCAGGAGTTATGACTAGATTTTTAGCAGTAAAAGGATTCACAAAGTGCAGCCCTTTCTTTGTCTTTTGTTTGAACATCGCCCTTGACATCTGGAAGCCGCCGCAGTCTGTAAACACGCAGCCATGAAAATCAATAAATTCATGTATATCGGCTGCATGTTTGACGACATCAGCTCCAGGCATCATCGACAATACCAGGGCATTAGAGATTATGTTCTTTATACCTATAGAATTGTAATCATCTGTGCTTATACACTTGCCAGTGCCCATTGTTGCAGCAGGCATAAAAAAAGGAGTCTCAAACTTACCAGACTTTGTCTTAAGCTCTCCTAGCCTAGCATTCGCAGATTCAGCCTTGATCCTAAACATACCTTGCTAGAATTTACAAGATTATTAAAAACCTTATTGTTTATTCTTGTATTTATAAAAAAATATTTATATACTAGATGTAATACAGACAGATAAAGAGGTCTAAATATGAAAAAAGCGATAATTCTTATTTTAATAACTATCATATCGATCTTTGTAGTTGGATGCAGGTGCGCAGAACTAGAATTTGAAGGCAACGATGTTTGCGCATTCTTTGAGATGTTTGGATTTGACTATGATCATTGCTGCCAGAAAGCAGCTGTCTCAACAGGTAATTACGAAGACTGCAATGACATTTCAAAATCAGGTCCCAGATCAAAATGTTATATCTTGGTTAACAGGAAAAACCCAAAACCAGAGAACTGTAATGCCTTGGAAATCCGCAATAAGGTGTTCAAGTCAAGCGACGATTACGACGCAGAGATATGCTGGGCTGAACTCGCAGCTCTGAAAAAGGACAAATCTTACTGTGAAAAGCTAGCACCAAGTTTCGAAACATTCCCTCCAGGTCTTGACCTTACACAGCCGATTAATAAAGAGAACTGTATAAAAAACGCAGGTGGATAAAATGAAGAAAATATTGTTGATGATTTTAGTTATTAGCGCATTGGTTTTAGCAGGCTGCAAATGTACAGGAGACGAGCAAAAGGGCGATAACCTTATTGTAGATGCAATATGTAAAACATACGGTGCAGGTTCTGGAGAAGAGCCGCAGTTAAGACAAGACCATTGCTACCAGAAATTTGGTCTTTTGACAGGAAATATTAACCTGTGCTATAAAATACAGGCTCCTGCTCCAAAGTCAAAATGCTTGCTTAGATTCGTGGCTGAAGGCAAAGCAGTAGGAACGTACATCTGTGATGATATGGAAATGATGTACCAACCAAGAGAAGGGACCTATAACCCCGGAGAGTGTTGGCAGCGGTTAGCTGAAAAGACAGGAAACAAAGAATTCTGCAATAACGTACCTAAAGATTGGCATTCTAGTGGTTCAGACGTAACATCGCACTCAATCAGTTATTTCGATTGCAGGGAACGAGCAGGTGAAAAAGAGCAATGCGGTGACGAATACCAACCTTGCTGCTCAGGAGGTTGCTGGGGTTCTTCAACAAAATGCGAGAAAGGCATCTGTGTCAAAAAGTAATAAATTATTTATATAATTAATTTTTTTCTTCATTATTATGGATGATTTCACAAGATCTATCTTTGAGAATGCAGTCTTAAGAGAACAGCTAGCCCAAAAAACTTACCTTCAACTCTCAAAAAGAGCAAGATCCCAAGCACTAAAACACCTCTTTCTAAAACTTGCTGAAGAAGAGCAGATACACGAACGTTTGTTCCAGAAATTCAGCCTTGAAACCCTTAAAATCGTAAACAGGACACAACTAAACAACCTAAACCTTCTAAAAAACATAAAAAAAGAAGAACTGTTCAATCATGAGATAAAAGACATCAACAATGCACTTGACTTTGCAATCGAGGAAGAAGACAAAGCATACAAAGATTATTCATTATTGATAAATCACTTGGAATTTGGAGAGGTTAGACAAGCATTTCAGGAGATTGCAAGACAAGAGCTAAGGCACAAGACACTTTTGCAGAAGTTAAAGCTAGAGTTTAATGATGATGATTGGAGTTCTATCTAAAAGCATAGTGCTTATAAAAAGTTTTAAATATACAATATAAACTACCTTTCCAAAGGTGAAACCAATGACAAAATTCATTCCAATACAAGAAGCAATGGAAAAAGGAAAGGGCAAGGTCTCTGTAAGAGGCTGGGTGCATAGAGAGCGAGGCTCTAACAAGATAAAGTTCATCATATTAAGAGATTCAACCAATATAATACAATGCGTCCTTGAAAAATCAAAGTTCGAGAAAACATGGGACGAGATTGACAAAGTACAGATAGAATATTCAATGGAGATAACTGGAGAAATCAAAAAAGACGACAGAGCACCTTCTGGCTATGAGATCTCTGTTAGTGATTATAAGATTGTGGGGGAGTCTGATAAATTTCCGATACAACAAGGCCAGAATAAAGAATTCCTCGCAGATAACAGGCATCTCTGGTTAAGAAGCAGGAGGATGACTGCGATACTTAAGATCCGCTCGACAGTATTTAGCGCAATACACGAATATTTCAGAGAGAACGGATTCTACGAGTACCACTCACCAATATTTCAGGCAGTGCAATGCGAAGGAGGTTCAACACTCTTTGGTGTTCCGTATTATGGAAAAAAAGGTGTCTTTCTCTCACAGACCTGGCAATTGTATGCAGAACCAGCAATATTTGCTCTTGAAAGAATTTACACAATAGAACCTGCTTTCAGGGCAGAGAAATCGATAACATCAAGGCACCTTACAGAGATCTGGATCGCTGAGATGGAGATGGCATGGGCAGATTTCAACGAAATAATCGACCATGGTGAAGGCCTTATCAAGAGGATTGTTAAAAAAGTTCTTGACAATAACAAAGAGGAGCTTAAGATCCTCGAGAGAGACATAAAAAAGCTAGAGCCGACTGTAAAGAAGAAATTTCCACGAATTTCATATGACGAAGTTCTTGAATTATTGAAAAATAAGTTCAAGATGAACATAACGTGGGGCAAAGACCTTAGAACAATCGAAGAAGACAAGCTAAGTTCATTGTACGATACACCTATTGCAGTGACAAGATACCCCAAGATCGTCAAAGCCTTTTACATGAAAGAGTCTAAAGACAGTAATCCAAAAAAAGCAGTTGTCAACGGAGTTGACTTTATTGCTCCTGAAGGATACGGAGAGATGATAGGCGGTTCTGAAAGAGAATCAGATATCAAGAAGATCAAGGAAAATCTGGTTGCTATGGGCGAAAAAGTTGAAGAGTACGAGTTTTACCTTGACACCAGAAGGTACGGCTCTGTACCGCACGGTGGTTTTGGAATGGGCATAGAGAGAATAATATCATGGATATGTGGTCTTGACACGATAAAGGACGCGATTCCTTTCCCTAGAACACCAGAACGTTTTAAACCTTAATTTTTATTTTATTATTTCTTCACAAAAGAATAAACAATAGGCAAAGCTATAGTAGCGTCACAATGCAGTGTAACATACTTAGCATCCTTGCTTATTTTTCCCCAAGATACAGCTTCGCGAAGAGGAGCTCCTGACAAACCACCTGTCTCTTCCCTATCCATTGTAATCTGCACAGCATAGTTATGCGTCTTTGGCGAGAACTGCATTGCCTGAAGTATAAAATCCTTTGGAACCCCGCCGCCGATTATAAACACTCCAGTCTTGTCATTACCCCATGTTAAGTCCATTATCTCTTTCATGTCCTCGAAAGTATCCACTGTTAACTCTTTCCCTTTTGCAATGTAGCCCCATGTCTGGAACCCTATTGCAGAATCGCTTATGCCAGGACAGAATATCGGTATGTTTTTTCTTGCAGCAGCTGCAAGTATACTGTCATCTGAATCAATATTATCTCCTATAATCTTCAACAACTCTCTGATACCATACTTTTTCTTCTCAAGTTTATCATAAAGCGAATGCAGCCAAGGCTCAAGATCCTCATAACCTTTATTCGAGAGAAAAACATCATATATCCTGTCAATCCCTTTATCAAACAGCTCAGAATCATCAATTAGATTAGTGCCTTGTTCATGCACATGCCCAAGAGTCTCGATAAGGTCGTGCACCATGTTAGCTCCTGTAGTGACTAAAACATCTATAATTCCATCATTTATCATGTCAATGACAATCCTTTTCATACCAGCCGGAACCATTGCTCCAGCCAATCCAAAGAATATCTTGCACTCCTTGTCCTCAACCATATCCTTAAAGATATGACATGCCTTGCCAAGCCTTCCAGCTCCAAAGACTCCTGTCTTGGTCATCTCCCAGACTAATTCTTTTACCTTCATGTCTGGCTTTACTTCAATATGCTTAACCCTGTTTAGTTTAGGACATTCCATAACCAATAGAACCACCGAATAATTTATAAACCTTATCTCCACCTTTATAAGCAATGTTAGTAGATGTACACTGCCACCTTGACCATTACAAAGAGATTGAACCAGTCATAGAAAGGGCTATAAATGCAGGGCTAAAGACGATCATCTCTAATTCTACAAATTTAGAATCCTGCAAAAAAAATCTAAAACTCGCAAAAATCTATCCCATTGTAAAGGTTGCTCTAGGCTTATACCCTCTTGATGCGATAAAAGAAGGCGCAGAAGCAATTGATTTCATTAAAAAAAACATCAAAAAAGCCATTGCAATAGGAGAGGTAGGCCTAGATTACCATCTTCCTCAGTTTTCCGACAACAAATCAATAAAAATACAGAAAACTGTTTTCCAGGAATTCATTAAGTTAGCAGAAAAGTCAAAGCTCCCCATAATTGTCCATTCACGAAAAGCTGAACTCGACGTTATAGAGATGCTCGAATCTTCAAGGATTAAAAACATTATACTCCACTGTTTTGGAGGCAAGCTAAAGCTGGCTAAGAGAATAGCTGATAATGGCTGGAACTTCTCAATACCAGCATCCATTGTAAGGTCAGAACATTTCCAGAAGATTGTAGAGCAAACCCATATCTCGCAACTGTTATCAGAGACTGACGCCCCATACCAGTCGCCAGTATCTGGCAAGACAAACGAGCCAGCATCCATCATCCAGGGAGTTAAAAAAATTGCAGATATAAAAAAAATAACTTTAGAAGACTGTAAGAACAACTTATTCATGAACTTTCAAAGGATATTCTAGTTGATTTATAAAGACCCCAAAAAGCTTTATAAAGATTCCGCATATACAACATATTAAGATGAAATACTACAAAGCAACTGTAAGACACGATTTAAAACCATACGATGATTACGGACCTCTTGAAGTTCGAGAGTACAGCTTAAGGGTAACCGAAGAATCAGATGCAACCGAATCTGCAATTAAGGTTTACACAGAAGAGATGAAAAGGACGCATCCTCGCCGCGTTATCGACGAGCAAGTTATAAAAAACAACATCAAAGTTGAACTTATAGAGATTACAGAGACTGAGTTCGGAAAACTTAACAGCCAAGAATAACTTTTTATACAACTGTTTTCTTTTGATTATTATGATTGATACACCTTACTATTCAAAACTTATAGGAACTCTTCCTAAAGGCTGCCAGCTCTGTGTTGAAGGAAAAAAACTAGTCCT
>JAHWHD010000047.1 GCA_019323525.1 Candidatus Woesearchaeota archaeon | reverse complement strand
TTAATAATTATAGGATTACTGAGTTTGCTTTTTTGACAGAGACGTTTGAAGAAAAGGTTGAAAGGTTCTTGCTGAGCCAGGTTTTGTCAAGGGTTAAGGAGTATTACAAGGAAGTTGATGAGAAGTTTCTAAAATGAGCAGTACGATTTATCAGCCGCAAGAGGATACATATCTTGTATTAGAGCAGGTAAAGAGGTTTAGCAAAGGCAAGGTTCTTGAGATGGGTACAGGTACCGGGTTACTTGCGTTTGAGGCTCAGCCTAGTGCAAAGTTTGTTGTTGCTCTTGACATAAACCCTGATGCTGTAAAGTTTGTACAGAACCTTGTGATACTTAAGAAGATACAGAATATGTTGGTAAGAGATACTAACCTTTTCAGTTTCCTGGATAATAATTATGTTGAGTACAAGAACAAGGAGTTTAAGTTGAAGTTTCTTAAGACAAAGAATACTTTATTTGATACGATAATATTCAATCCTCCGTATTTACCTAAGCGTAAAGGCGAAGATCAGGATGTTGAGCTATATGTTGCTGGGGGTCTGAAAGGATACGAGCTCATCGAGGATTTCTTGGATCAGGTTAATCCGCATCTTGCCCCAGAAGGAAATGTTTTACTTATCTTTTCTTCTATAACTAACAGGAACAGAGTTGACGAGATAATTAACAGGAATCTGTTAGAATATGAACTGCTTAGTACAAAGAAGTTATTTATGGAAGAGTTGTACTGTTATAGGATATTTAAGTCAGATGTTCTGAAGATGCTCGAGAAAAAAGGTTTGACTAATGTTAAGCGATTGACAAAAGGACACAGGGGTTTGATATTTGTTGCTGATTACAAGGCCAAAAAGGTAGTTGTGAAGAAGCAACGTGAGGATGTTGAGGCTAAGGAAAGGATAAATAACGAGATACAGTTTTTGAAGGTCTTGAATAAGCACGGGATTGGTCCTAAGGTTATGTTTAGCGGCAAGGATTATTTTGTCTATAAGTTTATTGATGGCACATTTATCAAGGATTTTGTAGAAGTCCAGGAAAAGGACGCTATCAAGGATGTATTGTTTAAGGTGTTTAATCTAATGTACAAGCTTGATAAGCTTGGTATAGATAAAGAGGAGATGCATCATCCTAAAAAGCATGTGATAATTGATGAACAGTTGAGGGTTTATCTTATTGACTTTGAGAGAGCTAACAAGACAGAGAAGCCAAAGAATGTTACACAGTTTGTGCAGTACGTGTGTTCGATTGAAAAGTTGTTGAATAAGACAAAATTCAAGATAACGGTTGAAAAGTTAAGAGCTGCTGCTAAGGTCTATAAGAAAGATATGAATGTTAAGAATTTTAAAGGGATATTAGCTTTGGTTGATTAGTTAGTTTCATAACCTGGCATTGGTGTGCTTGGTTTCGGTTTTCTAAATCTCTTCCATGCTTGTTGACCGCCTTCGTACATTCTTCTGAACAATCCTTTTGCTTTGACAGGCAGGTCAAATTGGGCAAGTTCACCGTCCTCCTCAAGTTTTGGTGTTTCTACCTTAAGAGGCATTGAGCCATCTCCATTGTAGGCTCCTGCAAGGAACTGGTGTATTGTCTCAGGCATCATCCCTAGTTTGGCTGCATGGCCTATTATATCGCTATAACTGTAACTCTCACTTGGCTTAAAATTACCGAAAAATTCTTTTTTCAGTATCCTTATCGATTCGCCGAACTTGAAAAGGTTTTCTGCAAACTCAGGGTTGTTTATATCTGGATTATTCACATACGCTTCTAATGGTTTTGTATAGTTAGGAAGATAATGCGATAGTATCATCGCCCTTACCTGTTCGCCTGAGAAAGTTATGCTTCCATAATTGTCTTTGGCTGCTTTTAGTTTCATGTTTCTTTTATGTTCATTTTCAGCAACAGTAAATGCCTCTTTAGCCTCTGCCACTGCGTGCGTGAGATGATTGCTGCACAGTTTCTTGATAAGTTCAGGATCGTCAGTTTGAGCAATCTGGTTTACAATATCAGAAATCTCGTCTTTAATCTGTGATGCATTCTTTACCATATTATACCCCTTTTCATACATATAATGTATATTTACTATAGTTATTCGAAAATTTAATATAAATGTTTCGCAAATTTATACTTGAAATGGGTTTTTACTTGGAAGTGTTGAAATTGTGTAAAAAGATACCTGAGGGAAGGGTTACAACGTATAAAATTATTGCTGAGAAATTGGGCTGTAAGGCATATAGGGCTGTTGGAACTGCTTTAAGGAAGAACGATAAGCCTGTTGTTATACCTTGCCACAGGGTAATAAAGTCAGATGGAAGTGTTGGTGATTATTCTGGAGAAGGTGGAATAAAGACAAAAATACGGCTGCTTAGAGAAGAAGGTGTTAATGTTAAGGATGGAAAGGTTGATAAACAGTATTGGTTTTATTTTAAATGATGAAGTATTATACTATTAAAAACATAAATGGCAAAGAAAAGGGTTTATTTGCTGCCAAAGATATAAGTAAGGGCGACATTATTCTGAAGGTTAATTTCTCATCTAAAAGAGCCTTCACGTTAAATGAAATTGCAAACCATCCTAAACGACATTCTGAGCACTGGGATTATGTTGGCAGGGGTAAGTATGTACTTGACTTTTCTCCTTATTCTTTTGTGAACCATTCCTGTGAACCCAATTGTGCTACGAAATATCATTCCATCACCAAGAAATCTTTGGTTGCATTGCGTGACATTAAGAAAGGAGAGCAGTTGACGTACGATTATTCTGCCTCTGCAATTGATCAGTTTGGCGGTAAGGGGTTTTGGAAATTTAGATGTAGGTGTGGCGCCAAGAATTGCAGGAAAATGGTCACCGGAGACTTTTTTAAGCTGCCTAAATGTTTGCAGAGAAAATATTGGAAATTTCTACCTGCATCATTCAGGAAAAAGTATAAGAATTTAATGTAAGCGTCTAGTCAACTTCGTATTTTTCAATGCCGTGCTTCACAACACCGAACTCGTACATCATTGCAAGTTCTGCGCTAAGCTCTGGAACAGTTGGTTCAAGGATGCCTTCCAATATGATGGGTCTTCTGGGTGCTTGTTTCAAGGATTCGATTATATCGCTCCTGTTAGGGGATTTTTGTATTCCCCAGTGCATCTCTTTCTGGGTCTGGCCAGATGCATGGATATATTTTATCTTTGAAACTCCCATCACTTCAACGAGTTCTTTTATACTAATTCCTGTCTCGTAAGCGTGCTGGACATCAAGGACAAAGTCATATCCTTTTGATGCAAGGAATGCGATGTCTTTAAGAGTGTTGCCGAATTTCTTTCTCTTGTCCATGTTCTCTACACAGATATGAAGGTCTTGACTTCTGATAAAATCGTAATCCTCGATATCGTCTGGATGGAACACTACGTGTTTGACACCAAGATGCGCCACCATTATCTTTAACCTTTCAAGAACGTCTATTGACCATTCGTCTTCCTTGTACTTCTCTTCAAGACAGGGTGCGTGTAGAGTTACAAAATCGTATTTATCTACTTCGTCGACAGTATCTTGACTAAGCGTGAATCCTCTAAGGTCGCGAGCTCTGTTAAAGCTAATCTCTAGAGCTCGTGCGCCAACTGCATGGAACAGTTTTATCCTATCTTCTACTGAAAGCTCTGTTCTGTACAAGCAGCCTGTGTTAAAACCTATAGGTATTTCCATAATATTTAGAATAACTTAGTTTTTTATAAAGATTTTTATACTCCTATAGTTTTTCTTATATAATGAAACCAAGAATGGACCATGTTAATATTTTTATCTATGATGCGAAGAATAGGATTCTTTTACAGCACAGGACTGAGGATGCTCCTATATCTCCTGGGACGTGGGGGTTTTTTGGCGGGGCTATTGAAGATGGAGAGAGTGCAGAGGATGCTGCTAGAAGAGAAAGTTATGAAGAGCTGAAATACAAGATGAAGAATCCTGAGCTTATAGAAAGGTTTTATGTTAAACGGCCAAAATATGAAGGATGGAGGCATATTTTTCTTGAAAAGTTTGACCCAGGCCAGAAGATAGAGCTTCATGAAGGCCAGGGAATGAAATGGATTACAGTTGATGAGGTTGAAGGGCTTAAGATGAGGCAGCATAATAAAGAGATATTGCTTGGAGTGTTCAATCGCATATCTCGGCATTAACCTTGAACTTCTTTAGACTGAACAGTACCAAGCCGCCTATCATGACAACTACTGCTGCTCCGATAAGTACTGCGTTAATCGAGTAAAGGTCTATAAGTTTGCCGACAGTTACGTATAATCCTGCTCCTATCAGGTTGTAAACAAGGCTTTTGACTGACAACACTGTAGCTCTTGTCCTGGATTCTATGTGGCTGTTGAAATAGTCTTCAAACACTATGTCCTGGAATGCAAGGACTCCGTAGAAGATTGCGAAAGATATCACTAGAGCATAGAACCCTGCAACACTGAATATGATGTAAAGGATCACGTGTGAGCCAAGTATGAACGCAAGCGATGCTTTTTCTTTAAGCCTGTGCTCGATCCTGTGCGTGTACCATGATAACAGTCCGCGTACTCCGAGCATTCCTGCAAAAAAGATACCAAAGAATTTCACATCAAGGCCTGCTGCAACCAGAAGCGGTTGCTGCCAGAAATCGAAAAAGAATTCAATTCCTATAGTGGTGAAGAAGAAGAATCCTATCAGCCACATGATCTGTTTGTGCTTTAGCGTGTACTTCAGGCCGTTGACTGTCTGGCGCCAGTGCGTCCTTAGGTTTAGTCTTTTGTGCCAGGTGTACGGTTCTACCATTGTCGATACTACGACTGCAGCTGCGATGTATATCGCTCCTGTCACGATAAAGCCTAAACGCGGGTTTATGGTGAACAGGTAAGGGCCCAGGAACACACCTATAACAGAAGCTATGGTGTTATAGGTGTTTATCTTTCCTCTTATCTTTTTGTAATGTTTTCTTTTGCCAAGCCTTTTTACCGAGTCATAGAGAAGTGCAATGTCTGCTCCTGATATGAACGAGAACGCGATGCCCATTACTAAAGCGATCATGTAGTAGTGCATAGGGAGGGTCATCAAGCCTATAGCTACAAATCCTGCACCGTTTAACAGGCACGAGATTATGACTGCTTTCTTTCTTCCGATAATGTCTGCTAAAGCGCCTGTCGGAAGTTCGAGAAGCACGATGACTATTGCGAATATTGTCTCGTGTATGCCGATGTTAGTGAAACTAAAACCTAGCCATAACAGGTACAAGGTACTGATCATCCATATCAATCTTATATGGTCTATGAATGAGTATACTCCGAATTTCCAGATATTGTCTCTGATGCGCATTTGGTATTTAAAAGAAAAAGGATTTATAAGGGTTTGGTCTAGCAGCAAATAATTTAATATATGGGTGCGTTATCAGATCCCTTTATGGAGATTGAGATAAAGGCTTTATTGACTAAGGAAAAGTATGATGAGTTAAAGCTTTTTTTAAATGAAGAATATAAAAAAGTCAATCAAGATAAGATAACTACTTTCAGGTTTAGGCCTAAGGATGTTCGCGTTAGATATTCTGATAAGATAAACGAAATCGTGTTTAAAGATGGAGACCCTACAGTGCATGCAAGGGATGAGGTTTCTGTTAATCTTGGCAGTGTTGATGATTGTCATAGGATGATTGAGATACTTAGGATGTTAGGGTTTAAGGATGATCCTTCATGGGTTAAGGTGAAGGATGAGTTTATAGTTGAGAGATGTGGTTATGAGTATACTTTGTCGTTACAGTTCATCGAGAACTTTGCTTATATCTTAGAAGCTGAGATCATGGCAGATGATGCTTCTTTACATGTGCCTGTACTGAAAGAGATATTGCGTTCTTTAGGGTGCGAACCTATAGAGCCTGAAGAGTTTAAGGAGAAGATTAAGGATTATATTAAGAATTACTCTTAAAAAAAGATATAACTCCGCCTATGATCAGGCCTAAGATAGATGAACCTAAAGCTGCAATCACTACCATTGTTGTTATCTCTCCTGCTAGCATCATTTGTATGATGAATGAGACAAGACCAATAAGTCCTACTACAAATCCCCATACCAAAGTCCTTTGTTTTATCTCCTTCCTTATCCATGTGGTGATTGCTGCTACTCCTATGATTACGAGGAATGATACGAATATGAACGAACCAATTACCAGGTTATGGACAAGGATTGCGATAAGAAGAGCGATGATGCTTACAATTAACATCACTTGTTTTATTCTTTTTACTGTTGATTTTTTAGTTAGATAAGTGAAGTCTTGTACAATAGCAGATGAACATGTGAAGATGTACGTGTCTATAGAACTCATGATGGCTGCGAAGAGTAATACGACAGCTAATCCTACGAGTCCTGCTGGAAGCAGGTTTCCAAACCCATGGATCAGTGCAAGGTCAGGGTCGACTGTTGGGAATTTGGTCTTTACAGTGAGAGCAACTAGAGCTAAAAGAAATCCTACAAATGCATAAACTACTCCTGATAGTGCTATGCTTTTTTTAACTGTATTGGCATCTTTTGCAGAATATACTCTACGCCACATGTCAGCTGTTCCAAACGGATAGAGCATGCCTACAATGAAAAATCCTACCATTGTAGGAACTGTTGCATTAAAAAAGTTCCATTCTGATGCAGGTATAAGGGAGCCGTTGAACATTGTAAGTGTGAGGGCTATCAAGATGAAAATCATTGCTAAGTACTGTATAAAGTCTGTCCTGACAACTGCCTTGAATCCTCCTAGCATTATGTAAATTAGGACTATAGCGACGCTAATGATTGCGCAGATCCAGAACGGCCAGCTTGTGAAGAATACAAAAATCTTTGAGCCTGCAATCAGGTTAAGGACAAGTAATCCAAACATCAAGACGATTGTTATCAAAGAAGCAAGGGTTCCTGCTTTTTTACCATAGTTGTGCCTGAAATAGTCAGCCAATGTATAGAACCGCTGCTGGGAATTTCTTTTAAGTTTGGCTGCAAAAGGAATAAAGAGAAAGACTCCAGCGACCATACCGATAAAGTACCATAATGCTGAAAATCCCCATAGATATACCAAAGCGACAAACGCCATCATTATAGAGCCTGTCTTGGAAGCGTTGATGGTCGCCATTGACGACCATACGCCTAGCTTACGTTCAGCTATTAAGTAATCTTCAGCAGATTCTTTTCTAGAAGCAATGTATCCTATTACAATCATGGCTGCAAAATATGCTATGATAAGTATGAAGTCTAT
>JAHWHD010000046.1 GCA_019323525.1 Candidatus Woesearchaeota archaeon | reverse complement strand
GGAAACCTAAGAGCATAACCGCTGCCATAAGTAGGACTTTTCTGAATCTCTTCATACAACACTTCAACAACTATAGACGGTTTAACTCTAACACCAGTCGAACTCTCGCTAACCACTAAAGGCTTTAACATCTTTGTCAACTCCTCAAACGACAATCCATCTTCAGACTTCTCTTTAAACCCAGTACCTACCTTGCCGATCTCCATGAAGTCTCCTGTATCAGAATCGCGACAAGCCAATGTAAAAGAGCTAAACCATTCTGAACGTTTACCGTGCCCGAACTCAGCTGCAACAATCACCAGGTCAAGCTCCTGCATTGTAGGTTTCAGCTTCATCCAACCATCTACCCTTTTACCTGGCTTATAGACTGTATCAAGACCTTTGATCATCACGCCCTCAAGACCGTTCTTCAAACACTTGTCATAGAACTCTTCTGCCTCCTGCTTGTTATCAGTGACAATCCCTTCTACTATTTTTATCCTTTTATCTTCCTCTTTGACAATACCTTTTAGAAACTCCCTTCTATCGATAAAAGGCATCTTAAGCATAGAAACATTTCCATAATATAGCACATCAAACAGTACAACCACGACAGGAAGCTCTTTAGCAATTCTCATGATATCATGCTTTCTCTTTATCCTCTGCGATATAAGCTGGAACTGCCTGTACATCCCTGTCTCAGCATCAAAACCAACAGCTTCTCCGTCAATGATAAAACAGTCTCCAGTAACATTCTCCATTGCCCTGACCACTTCAGGAAACTGCGTTGTAACATTCTCCATCCGTCTTGTAAATATCTTGACCTTACCATCAAACTTATGTATCTGCATCCTAAAACCATCAAGTTTCTCTTCTATCTCTATCTTGTCAAACCTTTTGAAAGCCTCGTCAAACCCTTTTATTTTTGGAGCAAGCATCACCTTGACAGGCCTTCCAGGCTCTAAACTAACACGAGAAAGACCATCAACCCTATCCTGTTTAGCTATAATGGCAACATCAGCAAAATCGTTTGTAATGTCAAAAGCTTCCTGTGTAAGCTCAACATAGCTATTATACTGCTCTCTTTGCGAATCATCTAAAACTATAGAGTTCTTTTCCTCGTCATACTCTATGAACGTCATAAGATACGCCCATACAATACTATCCCTAAGAACACCTTCGCCAGCCCCTACTCTTAACTCCTCTATAAGCGTCCTTACAATATACTTTGCCTCTAAAGGCTTTGCACTTGTCAATAACTCAGATATCAACTTAACCTTGACATCTACTGTCCCAGAACCTTCAACCTCTGCCAGCTTCTTAAGATTAGAGAACACCTTTTTCACGCTAAGCTCTTGTGAGAAAAGTGTGGCTTGCTTTTTCCTTGCAACAAGATTCTCAGCACTCTTCCCCAGGTCTCCTGTTGACTTCCACTCATCCTCAACTTTAGAAAACTCAACACCTGTAGCAATGTTCAGAGCTTTCAGTATCAAACGCGCAGCCACACCAATCTTTCTCTGGTCCCATATAGGAAAAACTCTGCCCTGTAAAAGAAGTATAACCTCCTTAAGATCCTCATCAACTTTTTTCAAGAAACTAGACACTTTATAGGTTTTAGCAAGTCTTTTAGGATTATTTTCAAGCTCCTGGAACAGTTCACAGAGTTTATAGTAAAACATATTTACTCCAGATTCTTAATTATATTTAAGCTTTATCAACCACAATCGCATGTATACCGTTACGCTCTTTCTCATACCATATACATTTACTTTCGCTAACATAGAAATTCTCATGTACCTTGTCCCATCTAAACCTTTCTCCCTCAAACCTTTCAATAGCTAAAACCTCTACATACCTTCTTACAGAAGACTCTGTACCCACAACCTTTCTTGAATTAAGGAGCACCTCTTCAATATTCTCAAGACTTCTATCCCAGTTTTTTCCAACCCTTGCTGCGTATATAGAAACATTTGTTATAGGCTCGCCAGTTGGTTCAGCAGTGATTATCTCCAGTCCTTTCTTTATTTTTCTATTCATTTTGTTCTTTCTTTTTATAGAAGTTAATAAAGCTTATTCAAATAATATTCCGCCAAGGTCTAGTGTGTATAGTACCGAGTTTCCTGCAGCTCTGCAGAACTCAAACCCCCAATCCTCAAGCACTTCAATACCAGGCGTACCAATCTCCTGCATTGTAAAGACCTTGTTAAAACCTTTTTTTCTAGAATATCCCATCAAGGATCTTAAAAGGAAATGACTTCCAGGATCTGCATTACCTCCTCCACTGTACACCAGATCGCAAAGAAAGTAATCGCTAACCCTTCCTGAGCCTGCGTCTCTAAGCACCTGTCCAAGTTCAGTCCCGCTTTTTACGGGAGAATACGCATCATGACCAATCGCAAGACCTGCGCCACGCCTGTCTGCAGCAAATATGTATACGTTGTTATCGTAATTGTTTGCCTCTCTTATCTGTCTCCTGATCCTCTCCGCTTCCGTAGGATGAAGATTCAATCTTCTAAGAAACCTTTGCGCTCGACCGACACTGCAAGTCCTTTGAATAAACATAATAACAAAAAAACATATACATTATATAAATTTATGCAAAAGAAAGAGCGTCGTGCTTGCAAGCAGCAATGCACGCACCGCATTTTATACACTTTTCCTGGTCAATCTCTACTATGTCAAGACGTTTTATTGCTTCTACTGGGCACGCTTCAACACAACCCTCGCACTTACCCCCACAGCAGCAGCTAGTACACTTGCCATCTTTCCAGCAACATTTATCATAATCAATCTTTAGCTTCATTTTTTAAATAAAAACTTATTTGATTAATCTTCCAAGTTCTTGCTGTGCATAAGCAGATACCTTGTTTAGGTAATCCTTTCCTGTAGCTGTAAGTTCGTACTTCACTATACCGTGATGGTGCACTCTTGCAACAAGACCTGTATGAGTCAGATTGTCAGCATCTCCTTCAAGCCTTCTATCTATCATCTCTCCTCTATAGACAGAACCTTTACCCAGCATCCCCATTATTTCTATAGTTGTGTTAATTTCCATACGTCGGATTACAAAACAACCCCTTTATATAGTTATCGCCAATAGGTTTTTATTATATAACATTTTTAATACTTAAAATGAAATGGATAATCTTAGTGTTGGTTCTTGTCTTGGTAATAGGATGCACATCTGAATTGGATAACTCTGCGAAAGATCTTGACCAAAATGTTTTAGAGGTTGAACCTGAGACAGCATCAGTTATAGGCTTTACAGTATCAAGCCCAGAATTTGCTGACTTTGGACGTATCCCTGCGACATTCACCTGCGACTCTGAAAACATTAACCCAGAACTTAACATTGCAGGAGTTCCAGAATCTGCTAAGAGCTTGGCTTTGATCATGGACGACCCTGACGCACCATCAGGAATGTTTGTACACTGGGTAATGTGGAACATACCTGTAACTGATGTGATTGAAGAAGACTCTGCTCCTGGTACAGAAGGCCTTAACGGAAGAGGCGAGACTGGCTACATCGGTCCTTGCCCGCCTTCAGGCGAGCATCGTTACTTTTTCAAGCTGTACGCTCTTGACACTACCTTGGACCTTCCGCAGAACACTGACAAAGAAGCTTTACTATCAGCATTAGAGCCGCACACGATTGAAAGCGCTGAACTTGTCGGCCTGTACAGCAGATAGAATTCCTTTGTTTAAGCTCATGACGTTTAAATATACCTTCAAAATTTGATTTACTCACTGCGGAGTGACAACGAAACGAAAAGCTTAAATACTAGTTCTACTTGCCTATCATATATGGTAAAAGCAGACCTACACGTTCATACTAGCGCTTCGCTAGAACCTCTGGTTAAAGTAGAAAAAAAGGGCAAGGTTCATGAAACTATTGCCCAGTTTGTTGCAGAGAGGATCGCTGCAAATGAGCTAAAGAAAAAGCAGGAACTTTTCCACGGAGACTATAGCCCTCACTACATTCTTAATGTTTTCGACGATATTTTTATTTATCCATGGCAGAAAAATGTAAAACCAGACCTAGAGAAAGCTGTCAACAGCCCTCAAAGGTTCTTTGAGATTTTCGAGCCTTTTATCAAGGAAGAGATCGCACGCGATTCTTACACTCTTGCAAAGGTCCAGGACAATGATTTTGGATTCTTCTACAGGCCAGGACACTCTCCTGAAGAAGTATTCAAGGAAGCAAGAAGGCAAAACATGTTGATAGGTATCCAGGACCATGACACAATCGACGGCTGGAAACAGCTATTGGACGAACATCCAGAATATGCAGACTTTGTTCTCTGTAATGAAGAGGTAACTTCAAGGGAAAATGGTGCTGGCTACAACGTGCATGTCGGGGTATTTGAAATTAACGAATCTCAACATAATGATATACAAAGCCTTAAAGGAGACCTTGACGAACTTCTAGGTTATCTTAGGTCAGAGGGAGTTGCTCATGCATTGGACCATGCACTGACACTTCACTGGCATGGAGACAAAACTCTTGACAGGGCGCAATACGAGGCTTTGCTTCAGAAATTCCCAATGCTGGAACTTTCAGGAGCAGCTACACCTGCACAGAATTCATGGATTGAGGCTTATGCAAAAAAACATGGAATCCCTCTTATCGGCGGTTCTGACTCGCATAACGGTTTGGTTGGAAGGATGTACACAGAAGCAGAAGGTACTACAAAACAAGACATGTTAGACGCATTAAAGCAAGGGACAACAAAAGCCAAGGGTCAATCAGCAACACTGGGTTCTGTACTTTCAACTGTAAAAGACCAGACCTATAACCATGGTCCTATGGTGTTTGTCGCAGGCGACAAATCAACTGAACTAGTTGTTCCTCCAAGGTATCAGTGGGTACACGATGCAGTTAAGTACGCAATCACTTACGGAGTTGCACCGATCGCAGCAGCATACTTGTACCATATCAAGGGAAAACAAGTTTTGAAACAGCTTGAACAATAACATTTAAATATCTAAATTCTTTTTATTTTCCTTATGGAGACTATTGACTGTATCAAGACCAGACGTTCTGTTCGTAAATTCATGGACATCCCTCTTGACTGGGACGTTCTTACAAGGATAATAGATGCTGCAAGGTACTCTCCAACCTCTGGAAACCTGCAGAATAACAAGTTCATTATAGTTTTTGACAAGGGAAAGATAAAGAAACTATGCGAATGCTGCGCTAACCAGCTCTGGATCTCAACAGCGCCTGCTGTGATTGTAGTATGCGCAGAGCCTGAGAAAGCTAAGAAGTTCTACGGAGTGAGGGGCGAACGTCTCTACTCTATCCAGAACTCAGCAGCAGCTGCAATGGTTATAATGCTAGCAGCATGCGATTTCGGCTTAGCAACATGTTGGGTGGGCGCCTTTGACGAGGATTCTCTAAAGTCTTGCCTCGGCATTCCTGGAAATGTACGGCCACAGGTCATCATACCTATCGGCTATCCTGATGAAAAGCCTAAAGAGCTTCCTAAGTATCGTGTTAACGACATCTTAAGCCTTGACAAGTACGGCAACAAGTACGAAGACCTCACAGAGTTCACAGGCTGGACATCTGTACGTATCGAGAAAAACCTTAAACAAGCAGCTGAGTCTCTTAAGAAAGGAGCTAAAAAGCTCGGTAAGAAGATTAAGGAAAAGGTTAAGAAGAAATAGTTCTGTTTTTTGTGATTTCTATGTATTAAGACTACTTATTTTCTATTAATTCCTTGACTTTACTGCGAAACTTTATGTTATCAGCAAGGGAGTTTAAAACATTTTGAAGCATACTTTTAAGCATCAAAGAAAAAGGGTCACTGCCAAAAGAAAAACCTTTCATAAACAACCCAACCATACGCAACTTTTCTGAACGCACGTTCTTTTCATGGAAATACTCTAAAACATTCACTACTTTTTTCTTTGGCTGTTTTTTTTGTTCAATTTTTTCAAACTTCAGCAACAACTTTTTGATTTTAGCGACCAAAGATTCATCCTTCAATACAAACAATGTAAACGCCTTCAAAAAATCCTCCTGTTTCATATCATGATTAAAACTCTCAACCATCGTTCCATACATATTCTTTACATCCTTATCAGCGACAAAAGAATTAACTCTCTCAGAACCTTCAAAAGAAGATAAATCTTTTTTTAGTTGAATTTTTAACAAAGTTATAAATGGTAGCCTTGGTCTCATACTAGATAGAAGTCAAAGACATTTTATAAACCTTTTGCAAAGTAAAAAAGAAAAAAATCTCCAGCCTAAGCTGGAGATGAATTCGTTCTTTGCCTTCTTTGTTTGGGGGTGGTTAGATTCAGAAGAATCAAAAGGCAAAGAACCCAAATGAACTTTATCTTACGATCTCTATCCCTAGCTCCTGGCTAAGCGCCTGTGCTTCCTGGGTAGCTTTCTTACTGTCTATCTTCCCAAGTATCCATGGCGACTTTACACCAGTGATGATGGTCATGACTGTAATCTTTCCTTTTAGGTTTTCATCAACCCTTGCTCCCCAGATTACGTTTGCGTCATCGTCAAGGCTCTCTGTAACAAGCTCACCAGCTCTTGCAACATCGTCCAGTGTCATGTCAGGACCGCCGCTTACATGAAGCAGAGCACCTGTTGCACCTTCATAGTTGATGTCAAGCAACGGATTGCTTAGAGCTCCTCTTACAGCTTCCTCAACCTTGCTGTTTGTGTCTGAGCTTCCTACACCTATTGACGATACACCACCGCGTGTCATGATAGCTTTTACGTCAGCATAGTCTAGGTTAACAAGAGATGGTACAGCGATTATCTCTACAATACCTTTGATCATTGTAGATACAAGCTCGTTAGCTACTGCAAAAGCTTGTTGTATTGGCAGGTTACCTGCAATCTGGACCAGCCTATTGTTATCTATAACAATGACTGTGTCAGAAACCTGTCTTAGCTGCTGCAGACCAAACTCAGCCTTATCAACTCTTGCTCTCTCGATCTTGAAAGGCATTGTAACTGTACCAATAACAATTGCACCTGCATCTTTAGCAACCTGTGCAACTACAGGAGCAGCACCTGTTCCAGTACCTCCGCCCATACCTGCGCAGATAAATACCATGTCTGACCCTTTTAGAGTTTCTTTTACCTGTGACAGGCTCTCTTGAGCAGACTCAGCCCCTTTCTCAGGAAACCCTCCGCAACCTAGGCCGCGTGTTGTATCCTTTCCTAATAGGAACTTCCTGTCAGCATCTGTTATGTTTAAGTGCTGTTGGTCAGTGTTGCATGCAATTATCTCAGCACCACTAATTCCTTTTCTATATAGCCATCCGACCATGTTATTGCCGGCGCCTCCTACCCCAATTACTTTTATATTTGCTTGTCCAACATTCATATCTTCAAACGTTGGAGCGTTGTTCATCGCGTTTTCGACGATAAAGTCCATTTTCACATCCCCCCTTGCAGGTTTTTTTTAGTTTAAGTCCCTCACTTGTGGTTTGGAAACTATGGTTTCGAGTATAGCAATCTTTATATACTTGATACTTTATATACTCTACTTAGAATTCGCCAAAGTTCGCCAAAAAAACACCTGGATTTTCGCCAAAAAATCCAAATTTCTAATTTTATAAATAAGTGAAAACTAGTATATAAACTTTTCTATTTGCGGTTTTGCTGTATTTTTGTTGAATTCCCGCTTCTTTACCGTCGATAAATTAACATTCTCGTGACTTTTATTTTTTTATTATCATCCAGTACTCCAAACCCTGTTTTCTCGTTTTTTTCAATTAATTTTATAAAACAACTGATGATTTAATCTGTTTATGACATTATACTTGATCGGAATAGGCCTTAACGACGAGAAAGATATTACTCTGAAAGCTCTTGAGACTGTCAAAAACTGCGAAGTAGTCTATCTAGAAAGTTACACATCCAAGCTAAACTGCGACGTCAAGGCTTTAGAGAATCTTTATGGAAAAAAGATAATCCTTGCAGACCGCGACATGGTAGAGAACCATCCAGAGGAAACAATCATTAGGGATGCTAAGGAAAAGGATGTCGCTTTCCTTGTTGTGGGAGACATATTTGGAGCAACCACTCATGCTGATATTAGGTTAAGGGCGCACAAGCTCGGCATAGATGTTAAGTTTATCCACAACGCGTCTATCATGAACGCGATCTCTGTGACTGGTCTAGAGCTTTACAAGTTTGGAAAAACAACATCTATCGTCTTCCCAGAACCAGGTTATGAGCCGCAGACACCTTATGACGTTATCAAGAAAAACCTTAAACACGAGCTTCATACGCTTTGCTTGCTTGACATAAAATGTAATGAGAACCGTTTCATGACAGTCAACCAGGCATTGCAGACTTTAAAGAACATCGAGCAGGCTCGTCAGGAAAACATTATTACAGACGATACTTTAGTAATAGGTTGCGCTCGTATAGGTTCAGGCTCTCCTACGATTAAATACGGCACAGTCAAACAGCTTATAGAATTTGATTTCGGCGAACCATTGCACTGCTTGATAATTCCAGGTAAGTTACACTTTATTGAGGAAGAAATACTTAGCCTGTATCAGGGTTAGCTATATTGAACAGATCTTCTTTAATCTTATCATTTCCTGGATACTCTTTTATCCTTTCGTACAAATCATCTGCAATTGCCTGGTACACAACACCAAACCTTTTATCTTTGGAAACTGCCAACTTTCCCATACCCAAAAGCTTTAGAGTCTGCTCGCTAAGACCTTTCATATCAGGGCTCAATTGGCTTAAAAGCCTTTGATAGTCAAGTATAAACTTTATATCCATACGGTCCTGTTCACCTGATACGTCTATCAGCTTTTCAAGTATCATGAATCCTGGAGTATCTTTATAATCAAGAGCACCCTCTGCACTTGTACTTAGAGCGTCCAAACCTCTATAATAATCGTCAGCATTTTCATAGGCACTTTCCAAGAGCCCTTTAGTTGTGTCAACAAGCGCTTGATACGAGTCAGCCATCTTGCCAATTTCTGGATCTGCGTGCGCTCTCTCCTTTAACCTTAAGACTATGTTCCCCAGGAGCTTGAACGGATCAACATTCTTACCAGTCCAGCTCTCTCCTTGTTTCACTTCATACAGCCCAGATTCAGACACTTGTGCTTTAGGTATGGAGTATTTCCTTACAAAGTTTGTAGCTTTTTCATGGAACTTCCTGAACATCTCAACACGTTTATCTCCAGATGTTGTAGTGAAGTTTGCGCTGAACCGGCTTACCATGTTTGACAGATGCGATGCAAGGTCGTTATTTAGAACATCTTTAAGATCTGAAAAAACTTCGTGAACAGCCAACTCCAGGCTTCTTGCGACATGATTGATATCTTTGTCTTTAGACAAATCATTGCCTAGGACATAGATTCCGTCTCCTACACCTGATTCAGGGTGCGGTTTATTGTTCTCTAGCCAGGTCTCGAGTTTCTGGAATAGCTCCCTTTTGTCCAGCCACTCATTTTCCTCTGCCTTCTCTTCAGGATTTTTATTAGTGTCGTGCAACTCCTTGAAACCGTCAACACAGTTGTTATACGCAAGATCAGGAAGTTCCTGTCCAAGACTAACAGGACAACAGTCAGCAAAAAGGCTTAACCAATGCAGGTAAGCTCTTTTCTCAACCCTCTTTGTGTTAGGATTTTTTACAATCGTGACCTCTCTCTCTATAGCTGCAAGAGACTGAGGATAATTGAACAGATGCGTGGCCCTCTGCAATGCTGCTGATAACCTTACGCCAGGATCGTAATGACCCACTTCATTGCCGAAAATATCCTCAAGCAATTGTGCATGTCTAGAATTCTGTGCTGCTAGCTTGGTTGCTTTATTTACAGTATCGTGCCTAATGCCTGCAGCAGTCTCAGCTTCCTTTGGATTATCCCTTGAACTAGGTCGTATCATTTCCCTCGATATATGGATATTTCCGTATCTATTTAAAGTTTTCTTCAGATTGTCACTTTAAAGTGGTTGTGAATTGAAAGTGATTTGAGCATTAAATTTATAAAGAGGCTAAAAAACTCATAAAATCAACAGCCCCGTAGTGTAGTGGCCAATCATCTCGGACTTTGGAAGCTACATTCCCACCTTGGGCAGTACCTAAGGATATCCGGGGACCGCGGTTCGAAAAGAGCTCAACTTGATCCACAACGTGCTTCGTGCACTCTTTCAATTGTGGTTCTTCGAAAGTCCGCGCGGGGCTATATTTTAATTTCTTAGAAACTGCATTATCTCGTTATGGTAATACAACCCAAATATCATCCCTGCAAAAGCAATACGTTTCGCCCATTTCCAGAAAAAAACCTCTCTTTTTAAAGCATCATAACGCGACAATATATCAACTCTGCCCTTTCCTGCCATCTGAAACAGCGAAAAACCATTGCCAACATCAACCACAGCAAATGAAGATTTGCGTTATCTTTAAATAATTCTAGTTATCACTAGTTCTATGCCAGATAAAAATGTATTAGATGAACTGATGATGACCTTGCTTAAAGACCCTTATTGCAGGCGCACACTCAGGGACATTCTTGATCTGAAACAAGAGAGCAAACCAGACCCATTGCTGCTCGCTAAGGCCTGGACAAGATCTGAAGACGTTGGGCCTGAGGTAAGGGACGCTTACCTTGATCTTCTTAATCAATATAATGGAAACGTCACCAGATTAATAAGAGAATTGGGGCGCTCAAGAGCTGCAGTATATAAGATCCTAGATCAGCTCGGCATTGGTAAGGAGACTTTAGACCAGTATAGAAACTCCTGATTCCGCAATATTTATAAACCACTCCTTAATTCTGATATTTATTCAATAGGTAACTCGGTTGTTAAACTTTAACTGCTTAGTTACACTGGAGATAAGACAAACTTATTCTCCGTTTTGAAGATTGAAAACAAACATTGTAGGTGGTAAATATCGCAAGAATGCATTCAAGGAAACGCGGTAAATCAGGTTCAAAAAAACCTGTAAAGAAAGCTGTACCTTCATGGGTTAGGTATAAACCAAAAGAGGCAGAGATGCTTATCGTAAAGCTGGCTAAAGAGGGTAAGACACCTTCGCAGATAGGCATGGTACTACGCGATACTTACGGCATACCTGACATAAGGACTGTGATGAAGAAGAAGATCTCCAAGATACTTGACGAGAAAAAGCTTCTTAAGCAGATCCCTGAAGATCTTATGGCTCTTATGAAGAAAGCTATTGCTGTAAGAAAACATTTGGAAGCTAACAAGCAGGACAAGTCAGCTATAAGGGG
>JAHWHD010000045.1 GCA_019323525.1 Candidatus Woesearchaeota archaeon | reverse complement strand
TGGCTGTTCAGGTTCAACCGCTGTTGGTTTACACCCAATTAAAATTACAGAAATTAATACAAGTCCGAATATTACTTGCCACCTCATTTTTTTAACTCTTATGAGCTTAAAAATTATTTAAAAAATAAAAAAAAATAAATCTATTCTACTGTAACAGTTCCTTTAACGATTCCTGCATAAGGACCGCTAAGCCATGAATAGTCTCCTGCTTCCTCGAAAGTGTAAGAATACTCGTCTCCTTCCTCAAGCATCTCAGAACTTTCCAGAATCTCTTTGCCAAGCTTAACCTGGATCTTATGCTTAACCTCGCCTTTGTTAACCCATGTTACTGTTGCTCCAGCTTCAACTGTTACATCTGCCTCTGAAATATCGAACTTAGAAAGTTCAATTGTCGCTCCTTCAGGAACAACTGGCTCTGGCTCAGCCACTGGTTGAGTCGGTTCAACTGGCTCAGTCACTGTAGGTTCAACAGGTGCTGTCTCCTTCTTTTTGCACCCTGTTAGAGCTCCTGCCATGACTAGCAAAACCACAACAGCCAGAATCGCTATTATTTTCGTGTTCATGCTCGTTTCACCTCAAAAATATAATTATATATAGTTTTATTCAAAACTATTTAAATACTTTTTGGTTCTATCTCTTCCTCTTTTTAGATTTCTTCTTCTTTGGTACTTTCTTCTTAAGTTTCTTCGCGGTTTTATTTTTAACCCTTTTCATAGCAGGGTTTTTCTTAGTTTTCTTCCTTTTCACTGTTTTTGCTTTCTTCGTTGTTTTTGTCTTAACTGTCTTTTTTTTCGTTGTTTTCTTTTTTGTCGCTTTCATTGTTTTTGGTTTTTTAACTTTCGTTTTTACAACCATTTTCTTTACCGGTTTCTTAACAACAGCCAACGTCTCTGCAAAAACAACACCGCAATCCCTGCAGACCAAAGCAGAATTATACTTGCTATAGATTACATTCATGCTCCCACACTCTGGGCACTCATTAATCTTTTTTAAATCCATCTGATCACCCTTTTTCAAGTTTTTTCAGGACACTCTCAAACCCTTTCCAATCAAGAGCCTCTTTCAAGACCTCAATGATTGATTCAACAGGTATAATCTTAATCTTTTTAAGTTTATCCTTATTTATCACTATATCTTTTAGGTTTGACTTGGGAACAATAACCTTATTTATTCCTGTCTCAATCGCAGCCTCAACTTTTGAAGAAACTCCGCCGACAGGCAACACCTCGCCTCTTACAGATAAGCTCCCGGTCATTGCTGTATCCTGTTTGACTGGAATATGTCTTAACGCAGATATTATTGAAGTTGCAACAGCTATAGACGCAGAATCTCCCTCTACACCTTCATACGTCTGGAGGAACTGCACGTATATATCGTACTTCTCCTTGATATCTTCCCCAAAATATTTCTTTATGATTGCAGCAACATTCTTTACAGCCTCTTTTGCAATCTCTCCAAGCTTTCCTGTTGCAATAATTTCTTTCTCCTTACCACCAGGAGTGATCTGCGACTCGATTGGCAAGATTATGCCAGAGTAAGAGTTCTCGCCGCCTATTACTGCAAGACCGTTAACTCGTCCAACCTTTTTCCCAGAAGTAACTATAACTTCATACTCCTTCTTTCTTTCAATATATTTATCAGCGATCTGCTTCTCTAAAGTTCTAGCAATTGCCTTTGCTTTCTCGACATGGTTAGCTTTAACAAAATCGCTCTTATCTTCGATTGCAAGGTCTCCAGCTGCCCTTACCAAACCGCCAAGCTCCCTCAACCTCAGTGTAAGATGATCCTTACGGTTAGCCATCTTTCGAGCTTCCTGGATAATAGCCTCAATCGCATCCTTTGCAAAATGCGGTATCTTACTGTCCTTGATAACCTCCTGCGCAACAAATACAGCTATCTTATTTCTATTCTCTGGAGTGTCAGGCATTGTAGAGTTCATGTAAACCTCATACCCATAACCACGTATCCTTGACCTCAAGGCAGGGTGCATGTGCTTTATAGTCTCCATGTTACCTGCTGCTACAAGTATAAAATTACACGGCACAGCTTCTGTCCTTACCATTGCACCTGCGCTTCTTTCAGACTGTCCTGTAATTGGATACTTACCCTCCTGCAATGATGTAAGCAGCTCCTGCTGAGTATGAGGCGCAAGTGTTGCTATCTCGTCTATAAACAGTACACCAAGATGAGCCTTGTGTATCATCCCTGCCACAATCCTCTCATTTGCAGGAGTGCCTAAACCTCCTGACTGGAAGGGATCGTGAAGTACATCTCCTAGCAAAGCTCCTGCATGCGCACCTGTAGCATCAAAAAACGGTCCTTGTTTTTTTCCGAAATTATCCACAATGACTTTAGGCGGGTTAATCTTTCCTCCAGTAACATTAGGCTTCCTGTAGAAAACATTGATAAATATTACAAACGCAACTAGAAACATCATCCCTCCTATAAAGAAAGCTCCGAACATTATTGCTCCTGCAGTCGGCCCTAACAGCTCTGTGTAATAAGACCTTAACAGCCAAGGCGCCATCATCGCTATTATTACAAAGAACAGCATGATAAGGTTCTGGTTCCTGAAAGCTGAAGCATTCTGAACTTTAGCTTTTGCAACAAGCTCTCTTCCCTGTCCAGCAGGGACAGTCCTGATCAAAGGCTGGTTTTCATCATTAGGATTCGTGAACGAAAGAACATCAACCAGCTTTTCCTTAGGAAGAAGTTCAGCAAGCGCCAGCCCAAGCATAGACTTCCCAGTACCAGGCTCACCTATCAAGAGCACGTGCCTTCTCTGCTTAGCAGCTTTCTTAACAACATCAACTGCACTATCTTGACCCATAACCTGGTCCACAATCTGCTTTGATACCTTGACATCTTTAGTAGAACTATATTTCAAAGCCATTGGTCGCCGTTATTGGTTTCATATTTAAATAGTTTATGTATGAGGTTTAAAAAGGGAAATAATTGATAAAGTCTAATCACGATTATTTGGGTTACCTAAAAGCATGTCCAGGGTCTCTGAAAGATAGTGATCTCCATGAATATCACGAAAATGTAACATGTCTAATCCATAATTGCGCCTCATAAGACGCAAATTTTGTAAATGTCCCCTGGTAGCAAGTCTTTTCACAACTGCGCTCGCGATATAAGCTGCTGTGTCTGAAAACAGGTTAAGACTCGTTAGTTGCTCTGCCACATTTAAAGCACAATTTGCTAAAGCAGCTTCTGCTAGGTTCTTCGGTTCCGGCAGATTCCTTGGAGTGTATTGTATCAAAGCCTCCAACAAATAACCTATTGGCACTTCCATAACTGCTGAGTCAACCTTTTTCTTGATTTTCTCAAATAATTCTAAATTGCTGCCATGTGCGCATTCCCTGAGAAAGTCTCTCAACTTCTCGGGGCCGTCTAAGGCAGCATCCTCTAAAGACATTAAAGGACCTGACTCCGCAAGCACATCATTAATACTATACCAAACTCTTGCTACTGTTCTAAGCTCATCCATCTTGATTCCTCCATCACATCTACCAAGGAGCTGGCCTTTGGCACCATTTTGGCAGATCATCCTCATCTTTTGAATCCTTACGTGTAGCTAACCACACCTCAAACAGCTTACCCGCTCTACTTATAAAGTAAAATCCGCCCACTACTGCTGTCGCAAACAGGAATAGTGTCCAGCTAAAATGCAGCCCTCCTTCAAACACCTTAAGCAGATGTGGTTCAAAGGTCTTCATTACAAATGTGTTGTAAATGTAAGACTTAACTGAACCTATTGTGCATAGACCTATCTCAAGACCCATGTAATGCGGCTCTATAAAAGCTGTCAATAACAAGTACAATGCCCATCTTAGTATTGTAAATGCGTACAAGCAATGTAAGGCGTTTCCGAATATTGCATAAAACACAGGCGTCATAAATCCGCATATCATTATGCTTATTGAATCCTTTACAGTGTAAAGGAACCATTCTCTAGGCCCGAATATCCTCGAGAACATCATAGTGGTTGCCCCGAATATTCCACCAAATGTACCTCCTACATGTATACCTAGCATGACCACAAAAAAGTCTATAACATCCAGATCTTTAGTAAACTTAGATACTAGACAAGGCACCCTGCTCCAGAGACTTATCAGTCCGAACAAGAATATTACAGACCAGAAGCTACTAAGAGGAGCTAGCAGCACAACTATTGCATAGATTGCACCGCTCACCCACTTCAATGGCTTCCACAGGATGATATTGTTCCAAAGATCTGACATATTTTTTTTCACCTCATTTTTTTTTAGACTAATTTAGCATGATACTTCTCAATAATTCCCTGACGGGATCTTGTTAAGGTACCTCTTGATTAGACGCACCTTTGTCTCGATTGGAATTGTTGTGATTTCACTCGAAATGTTTGCATACATTATTACCACCCCAGTTTGTTATGCTATAGTAGTTATTTTAAAGACATATCAAACTTCTTGTCGAAAAATGACAAATTAAAGGAAATATTTATAAAGTGAAACCCCTAAAATGACATAGATGAGCAAATTAGATGTCAAAGATAGGAAACTACTATACCACTTATCAAAAGACGCCCGAATCTCCAACACAAAGCTTGCCAAATTAGTGAAACTAAGCAAGAACTCAGTAGCATATCGGATTAATAGGCTGAAGCAGGAAGGGATTATAAAGCACTTCGTGACCACAATAAATCTCGGCGCAATCAGAGTTGGCACTGTAGCAGTACTTCTGAAGTTCAACGAAGACATATACGAAAAACCAGAGATCCTAGATTACTTCAAGAACCATGAATACGCTAACTGGGTGATCACCCTCTCTGGAGAATGGGACATATTCGCAGAGATTGTTATTGAACACTTCGGCCGCCTGATAAAGATAGTCGATGATATGGTGTCAAAGTTCAGCAATATCCTTAACACATACCAAATATTCTATTCAATGCCAATCAGGGTTGAACACCTGATAAAAGATGTTTACGCAGACCTAAAGCTGGAAGAGATTCCAGTAAAAAAAAGAGAAGAGTCAGTTCAGGAGATTGACGAGATTGACAGGAGAATCCTAGGAGTACTAAGCCTGAACTCTGAACTCCCCTACCTTGCGATTGCACAAAAGCTGAACCTAAAGATCGATATGGTGAGGTATAGGATAAAGAACATGATAGATAAAGGCATAATCGTAAAGTTCTTTCCTGAGATAAGCCTTAATAAGCTAGGTTACACAGAGTACCTCTGCATACTCAGTCTGAAGAACCTAACAGAAGAAAAATACAGCAACCTTAAGAAAAGGTTAAGGACAAATAACAACATAACATACGCATTCCATGACATCAATACACCAAGCATAGTGTTCGAGGCGTCTTACAGATCACCAGATGGAATTGACCATTTATCAAGACACCTTAGGAAAGAGTTCTCAGATATAATAGATTCTCAGCAATACCTCCTGATAAAAGAACAAGTGATGTTCAACTTATTTCCCAAAGGACTTATTAAATGAAACCCTCGCCCGAGTTTCATAACAAAGTTTAAAAACATTTAAATACCAAAGACCATTTAAAAAAAGACAATGGCAAAGAAACTAGACTATTTCGAGCTGCTGGGAGATTCTTTAAAAATATTCAAGCACACAGAACTTCTTATACCTATACTGTTGTTTGTTGCAGCTGGCTTTGTAATGAACCTGTTCTACATCCCTTCACTATCGTCAGTGTTCCAGGGAGTGTTCGATTTAAGATTCTTGATATACGTTCCAATCATATTCATTGTTTCAGTAATATTTTATGCTTGGTGGTATCTTGAGATAAAGAATGTTGTATATGGTAAAAAAGTAAAACTTTTCAAGACATTTGAAGATAGCTTCCATCTGATATGGAGATTGATAGGTCTTTACATTGTACTGTTCTTGCTAACCGTAGGTATAGTATTGATATTTGTTCTGCTATTTGGACTCGCATTTGTCATATCGCAGGCAAGCCTTGCTGCTGCTATAATATTAGGAATCATATTCGGTATAGCAGCTGCAGTAGTCGTGGTTGTATTTGCATCCGGAGTAATGTACGCGCCAATCATTCTTGTAACTGAAGAAAAGACAGTTGTAGAAGCTCTTAAGAAGACATATAATTTCACCAAAAAGAACAAAGGACATTGCGTGATTATGCTCTTGCTATTCGGAGTCGTTAGCTCTGTAATCAGCGTGATAGGCCAGCTCATAATGTATCTCTTCTATCCTGCTGCAGAACTCCAGTTCTTGATAGTAGACAACCCAACACTTTACGTGCTTATAGCGCTTCCTGCATCGATAATCGCAGCGTTTGGATTCTTCTGGCTTATAACATTCTATTTCAAGACTTACAAGATTAAAAAATAAAAATATATTCAGGATTCTACAAATAATTAAATATTAATAACATTTAGGTACTAATATGAACTGTTTCCAGACACTCGGAGTTGTTGTTTTTCTCGTAGTCATCATGATAATGCTCTCAGCTATAGCTGTTGAAAAAGAATCAAATGATGAGCCCATGTATGCAAAGACTATCAAAGTAAAAAACTCAGTTTTTTCAGTGTCAGACTACGTATCTATTGCTGCAATCTTTTTCGCTTTCGGATTGATGACAGCAGGATTTATCAAGTGGTGGAAATGCTAGAGAAAACATTGCTGAAAATAGCGCTTGTCATAACAGTGATAGGCATTGCTTCTTTGTTCCTGATCTCTGAGAAGCTAGAGATAAATGAAAATATTATTTCTATAGATAATATAGGTAAAGATGTTAAAGTAACCGGGCTCGTCACAAGAATCAGCGATACAGATAATGTAATGTTCTTAGAGATATCCAAACCTGAAAAGATAACAGCATGCATATTCAAAAACAGGTTCCAGAGCATAAACATCAACGAAAGCGACATTATAACTGTTGAAGGCGAGATCGAAGAGTACGAGGGCAAGCTAGAGTTGATTGTTAATAGGATAATTAGATGAGCTGAACTTCAAAATTTGTTCTAAGAGTTGTTTAGGTGTTTTAACAACTGCAACCAGGTTTTTCTTTATAGGAAGTATCTTATCCATTGTCGAGTAACCATAACTGACCAATATACAAGGCACAGCTTTTCCTCTGAACCTTTCAACGTTTTGGCATGCTTCATAATCAGAAGGCATATCACCTACATAGACACCGTCATAGCACCGCAGCTGATGCTGCGCTATCAACAGCGGAGCTGCATGCGGTTTAGTCTTTTTCTGATCAGGTATAGAATCACAGCCCACTATCAGGTCAATATGATCTCTTAACCCATAACGTCTTGAATCCCTCTCGATAACCTCTATTGATGACGATGACACAACAGCAACCTTTATCCCCTCTCTTCTTAAGCCATGAAAAACCTCATCTATGCCCTGAAAAGCCCCAGGCTTGACTCTTGCCATGAACTCATTATACATACGAAAGAGAGCACCTTTTTGTTTTTCCCAGTCAAAGCCAAGCTCTTCATAGAACTCAGGATAAGGCTCTCTCCAGGCTTCTCTGAATTCTTGATAGTCCTTGAAAGGAAATTCCACATTGAAACCTTTGCAGGCAACATCTTTCACAAACTCGTATAGGTGCGGCTGAGAGTTAGCAACAACACCGTCCCAGTCAATCTTAACAGCAAACATAACATGGTAAAACCAGTAAGAGAATATAAAGATTGATAATATTGAAAATATACTATTTTTAAGCTAGAAGGACAATATTTAAAAGAAATAAACTGCTTTAATTAGAGAACACAAAAGTTATTATAGAACGAGATTTCACCATTAAACTATGAAAGTATTATTAATCAATGCAGGAGGAAAGGCGTTTATTGAAAACCTTGACGCAAGAGAGGCCGCGCCTCCTTTAGGACTTTTATATGTCGCAAGCAGCATAATCCAAGCAGGTCATGAGACAAGGTTCATTGACCAGGCAGGTTCAAAAATAAGCGATGAAAAGATAGTAAGGTTCGCTTCTGCTTTCAACCCTGACTTGATAGGTTTTGCAGTGATTGCAGCCCAGTCAATCAACGCAGGAAGACTTTCAAGGAAACTTAAACAAGTTCTGCCAAATTCAAAGATTGTCTGGGGAGGGGTCAACCCGACATTCAATGATTTAAGGATTTTCAATAAATATTCTGACGTAGACTTTTGTTTAAAAGGAGAAGGCGAGGAATCCATACTAGAACTATTGAAAGCAATTAAAACAAAAAAGTACAATACAGTGCACGGCCTTTCCTACAGAATAAATAACAAGATAAAACAAAGCCTTCCAAGAAAGCTTATAGAGAATATCGATAAGCTACCATTCCCTGACAGGAGACTTGTCAAGAATATCGAATACGGATCAATCTCAGGGTTTAAGTTAAAAAAATTCACGAGTTTCCTATCATCAAGAGGATGCCCGTTTACATGCAAATACTGCTGCTGCACAGCTCTTGTGAACAGGCATTGGAGACCAAGAAGTGTTAACAATGTCCTTGACGAGCTTGAGTTTATTCAAAACCAGGGCTACAAGAATCTGGTCTTCTTTGACGACGGCCTGAACATAGACACAAAAAGAGCCATAGAGATCGCTAAAGGCATAAGAAAAAGAAGAATCCATCTTAACTGGTTCTTTGAAGGCAGGGTTGACTCTGCGAGAAAAGAAATGCTTAGGGAGTTTGTAAAAGCTGGAGCAAAAGGCGCTTACTTCGGAGCTGAAAGCGCCAATCAAAGAATTCTTGATTTGTATGATAAAAGGATTTCGCCAGGACAGACAGTAAAGGCAGTAAATAATGCTCGAAAAGCAGGACTCGACCTTGTAGTCGCATCATTTATTCTGGGGTGCCCTACTGAAACAAGGAAAGAGGTTGAGAACACAATCAGGTTTATTACGCAGCTAGATATTGACTTTGCCCAAGTCTCTAGGCTTATCGCATATCCTGGAACCGCGATATGGAATGACATGGTCGCAAAAGGTTATATCGACCCTGATAAACACTGGGAGTTCGGCGCATATGTTGGAAACGTGCACCCGGATTCATTACCTGACGAATATCTAAAGGCCAAAGTTGAAGAAGCATATAGTAGACTTCTCAAAAATCCAAAGTTCGTACGAAAGCATGTCTGGCGTCTATTAAAGAGCAGGTTCAAGATCACGACCTTAATCCAGAATATTGGACGTTTTAAAGATAAAAACAAGATAAAAGATCTGATAAAGGAGAAGTAGTAATAGAAATATCATAAGATAAATTTATATTTGATATTTAATTTAATTATTTAAATGTTCACAGCAATCATAGCTGCGCTATTGGTTGGAATCCTTTTCGGAACAATAACAGGCCTAATTCCAGGTGTCCATGTAAACCTGATATCTATAATCCTTCTATCATTGACAGGCTACCTTCTAGGTTTTACATCCCCTCTTGTTTTGGCAGTCTTTATCATTTCAATGTCGATCACTCACACTTTTCTTGATTCAATTCCATCGATATTCCTAGGAGCTCCTGATGCTGACACTGCATTAGCTGTCTTGCCAGGCCATAGACTGTTATTGAAAGGTAAAGGATACGAAGCTGTAAAACTGACTGTCATCGGTTCTTTGTTGTGTTTGATTTTTACTGTTGCTATAATACCAGCACTCATACCGATTGCACCCCTTATCTATGCAACTGTAAAACCAGTCATGGGCTGGATATTGCTGGTTGTTGTTTTATTTATGATTCTAAAGGAGGCAACATGGAAAAAGAGGTTCTGGGCATTTGCAGTTTTCTCAATATCAGGGATCTTAGGTTTGATTGTTCTCAACCTTAATAATCTGGAGCAACCATTATTTCCGCTTTTGTCAGGTCTTTTCGGCCTTAGCATCTTAGTGATGTCATTACAGACAAAAACAGTATTACCAAAGCAAGAGATAACTGAAGATATCCATGTCTCTGCAAAAGACACAACAAAAGCAGTTGCAGCTGGAACATTCTCAGGTACATTGACAGGCTTATTTCCAGGACTTGGAGCTGCACAGGCTGCAATCATAGGAACACAACTTACAGGAGACATAGGCAACAACGGTTTCATGATACTAGTAGGAGGTGTTAACACTGTAAACTTTGTATTCTCATTAGTAACTTTGTATACTCTACAAAAAGCCAGGAACGGAGCAGTCATAGCTGTAATGGAAATCTTGAAATCAATCTCAATTGCAGAACTGATCGTCTTTATCTCAGTAGCTTTGATCGTAGGCGGCATTGCCACTCTACTTGCTTTAAGGATAACTAGAATATTTGCAAAGGTGATAAACAAGATAAATTATCAGAAACTTATCATTGGAATTATTATTTTAATCATTGTTTTAGTTTTCATTTTTTCTAAACCATTAGGGATACTAGTATTATTAATAAGCACAGCAGCTGGATTGGTCCCTGCATTAACTAATGTCGGCAAGAACCACGCGATGGGCTGCCTGCTTTTGCCTGTTATGCTATTTTTCTTGATTTAACCAATATCTTTTTAAATAAAGTAACCCTCCCAACTAGTATGAATCAAGAAACAGAAGTTGAAAATAACTATAAACCGACACTAGTTGACATGCTAGTCCCTGGCAGACTAATTCCTTACTATGCTAAAGACGGAGGGCATGTCGCTATTGGAGGGATTTTAGCCGCGCAGTTTATTGTTGATACAGCCATAGCAAAAGGAGCATATGAGCTAATACAATACGCATCGACTCTTTTTTAGACAAATTATATTTTTTCTGAACTTAGAATGCACTGTGTATTAAATTAGCTTCAACAATACCGAAGTACGACAACACACCAAAAACAGATATAAACCTGTTCATTGATTTTATGGAATCAAATATAGTAAACTTCAGGTCAGGAAGACATACAATGGGATGTATTTTACTTCCTGTTATGCTATTTTTCTTGATATAGATTAGAGGATATAAATGATTAAATACATATGACTATTAAATTAATTAAAATGGCAAAAAACATTAAACTAGACGAGATAAATCACCAGGAATATCTAGCATTGACAGGACTTCTTGAGGATTTGTCATGGAGGTACTATCAGAATAAAGTCGATGGAGAGGTTGTTGCTACAAGGAGAAAAGACTGGGAAGGAGAAGAGATTGAGGGAAACCACATAGTTGATTATTCTATGTTTAACCTCAAGGTTGGTAGAGTAGACTTTCCAAGATATTTTGAAGTAACCTTATCCATGGTTGGAATAGCAACAGCAGAAAGAACACCAATAATGACAGATGAACAGAAACAAAAAGATGTTAATGAAGTTATGAACCTGCTAACAAGCTATGTAAACCCATACGAATCTTAAAAAACATTTTTTCTTTAATTCTTATCCATATAACATTTATAAACAACCTTCAGCTATAAAGAATATGTCACATCAACTTGAAGGAAAAACAGAAGCTCTCTATATTGGCTCAGGACCTTTAATCAAAGCCGTAGACGATGTTAAAAGCTTTGTCAAAGCTTCACGATACATATTATCAGATTTCTTGTTCAAGGACGATTACAAGACTGAAACGATAGGCGACGATCTAGTGACAATCACTAACAGGGACGGTTTTGATGTCGCCGCAGCTGAACCAAACCTTGGCTTTGTCCTTGTCGATTCTGACCCTGCATGCTGCGGGGATGTCTTTGGCAACTATCTAAAACTACCTTCTGGACTGTTAGTTGTAGGTTATCACTTGGAAGGATATGAGAAAAAAAGATTAGGTCTGGAAACTTACAAGGATTTTAACAAAAAAGTTAAGCAGCCCAGTAAAGAAGATATAGATATTGTCACTAAAATCCGCAGCATACTTAACCTTTTAAGAGCAGACAAGACAAACACTATCCTAGAATTCCCAAGTAATTGGATAGAACTCTGTCAAGGTTCTTCTAACGATATCGTGGAAGCCAGCCAGAAAGAAGCCATGTATATATACGAAAAGATAAGGTCTAAACTCACCCAAGAAGAAATTGAACTGATTGAGAGTCAACTTACGTAACATATATAAACCCCTTACTAATTCTATCGCAGTATGGAAGCAGTCATTGTAAACTTCAGGTCAGGAAGACACACACAAAAGGATAATCATATGATCCTAAAGGTAGCTGGCGTTGAGAATAAAGAAAAAGCTGCTGAATTAATAGGAAAAAAGGTTGTTTTTACCACTTCTAGCGGAAAAGAGCTCAAAGGCGAGGTTAAATCCGCTCATGGAAATAAAGGCGCTGTTAGAGCCATTTTCGAGACAGGAATGCCTGGCCAAAGCGTTGGCAAGAAAGTAAAGATCGAATAAAAAAATAGTTTTTCTTTTAACAGATACTGAACGCTAGAGGTATAATGCCCTTAGCTACTAGATAAGTCAGTAAAATGCCTAAGATCAAACCACCTATAAAACCCTTGAACCAATCAATATAACTAGTAACAAAGCCTTTGTTATTCATGAATATCACCTTCTTTTTAACACTATTATTATATACAAGATATATAAATATTTCTAATATTAAATAATCACCACTTGACAGTGATTAAAAACCGAAAGATTTATATAGTAGTTGCGTCATACTATTCAATATTGAAACTTATGGTGATAATCTAAAATGCCTAGCGTGAAAGCAACAATCGCAATCGGAACTTTAGCAGCAATACTAGGATTTGGCGGAGGTGCACTTCTACATGGATGGTACACCGCTGATAAAGCTGGCCACAAGGCAAGACCCGCAAGAGTGGTAAGAGGATTACGAAGGTCTCAGATGAGACTGCCATCAGATCCGAACTGGAAAGGGTGGCTTGACCTTAGAGAGAGGGCAAACACTAAAGGAATCGTTTGCACGCACACTTACGATCGCGGGAATAGAATTCTTAAGAAAGAGTTTGAGATTTACTTTAAACAGCCAGAAACAAAAAAGGTCAACGAATATGTTAATGGCAAGATTACAAAAAGGCGAAAAGATTTTGTCTATGACAAGGTGTTTGCTGTTATGGAACTCGGCAGAGGTAACAAATATGAACTTACAAGGCTTGAATGGACAGGCTCTGTAGACAGCAAACCATGGTCAATCGAGATGACGCCACTCACACAGGGATCTGGGTGGTCTCGCGTACAGGATAAATGGGCGACGCTTCTAGAAGAAAGAGAAAGAGAGTCTGACGGAGCAATGGCAAGATTTCAACGTAGCAGAAAAACTTACGATACACTTGACGCGCTTTGCGCAGAAGGTTCACACAATACAAGGCTTGGACCAAGAGTCACGTATCATTTTTAATTAAAAAGAGGCATAAAAATGGTTGATGAACTATCAAGAACTGAAAGAATAATTGAATTTCTTAGACAAAAATATAACTGGAGCAGGGAACAGGCTGCTGCATTCTATAACTGGAGCAAGGAACAGGCTGCTGCATTCGCGAATTCCACCTATAATCATACAATAAACCCTGAAAGTGAAATTGTACAGAACAGGAACCAATGGATTCACGAACATATTGACCCCACACTTAATAGAGCCGCTGACTGGGCAACCCCAAAGATTTCAGCGACTATAGATGCTTTGGCTTCAACACCAACACATGTTAGAAATCTACCATCGTACACATGGGATACTGTTAAAAGAAACTGGGAAAGGATGGGCAATGCCCTTAGGGTCGAGCCAACACCTAAAGAAGGGCTTGACAGTTCAATTGAAAAGGCAATAAAGTATCTTGAAACAGCAAGGGTTAACCTTCCAAACGCTGATGGCAGTGTAGGAGATAAAAGGTTTAACCCAGACGCATTTTCAGATATTGTTTTGGAATTCTTTGACCAGGATAAACTTGATAAACTTGATAGCCTAGAGAAGAAACGTTCATTAAAGGAAGGTGTCAAGTACGCAAATAAGCTTAAAATGTACGGTGAAGGCCAGGACGAAGATTTTAAAGTTCCGGACAGCCTTACAAGAAAGCTAAGAACATATTACAGAACAGAGCTTGGAAAAGGAAGAGCGTTTAATGCAGAAACAACAGCTGCAAGCCTGTTGCTTACAGGAGACTATGAAAAGCAGGTAAGACAGTTAAGGTATAAGGCAAAACAGATTCTCGATCATGCAAAGTCAGAACCTCTTTTGAAAGCAAGAGATAAAGTAAGAGAGTATAAGTGGCTGGAAAGCGAGAAAGAAGGTAAAGATATAGGTATTAAAAGAGCTTGGAAAGAATGGCTTGAGAATAACGACCTAGAATATTCTAAAACTGCTCTGGAAAAAGCAGCAAACTACTTTGTACAGGCTATCGAACTTACAGAGCCTACTCTTGAAGGCCTGAAAAAAGACGCAGAATTCTGGAAACTTCGTGGAAAACTGCTTGAGGATTATATAGACCTAGTTGTAATGAGAGCAGGACAGGAAAAAGATGACAATGACAAGTTCGAAGTTTTAAACGAAGGTGCTAAGTATATAAAAAACGAATTAGACATATACAGGATAAGCTCAATCCCAGAAGATTATAAGGGTCTTGTAGAAGGGCTTCGTGAGGAATTACTCGATGAAGAGCTTCCTATCGCGCTTGCAAAGTTCAAGAAAGAAGCTCTGGATGGAGACTTTGAAGAATCTTTAGGCTTCATGGTAAAGGACCTTGCAAAAAGATACTCTGGAGAAAAGTTAGAAGGCGATGATGCCGCTAAACTTGACAGAATGGGCGTTGACCTTAACCAGGTTTCAAAAACACTAATTGAAATCGGAGAGGAAAAACCAGAGCTAAGAGACCAAGTACTGCCAATCGCGCTTGGATTTTCAGCACGCAGCCAGTACAGTGACGCAGACATTGCAAAGAAAGTGTCAAGCGCATATCTAGAACAATCTAAGAAAGGTATTGAATCTAAAGACTTTGATAAAGTGAAAGACAGTCTGGTGAATGCTGCGCTTGCTTACCTAAACCACGACCCCCAAAGCAAAGACGACGCAGCAAAACTCTTTAAGGAAGCTAAAGAGAAAGGAATGGACACTGCAGAGCTTGAGAAGGATCTTTTGGATACTATCAGAAAGGCTCAAGAGGAAGGAGATTACACAAAGTTCAATAAAGGTCTGGGCATTGCATATGCATTAGGCACAGATAAAGACGAACTGGTCGACCTTGCGTATAAGGCTGTTGAAAATAACGAAGATACTGGCTCTGCATGGGAGACATTCAATAGATTAGCAGTTCTTGACATGGATAACGGTCAAAAAAGAAAAGAAGATATCAAAGGGTTAAGCGACAAGTTCTACAAAGGAGAAGCTGCCCAGATTGCAGCAATGGAAGAAGAGCTTGAAGATGCTGATACTGATACTGCAATCAAGAAATATGAAGAAGCTCTAAAAGAATGCAAATTCCCTAAAAGCGAACACGGAGCCAGACTTATGCAGGGATATGCTAGCTTGAATACTCAGAAAGGTTATGAACTTCTTAGCGAAGGATTTGCAGACTACGAATCAGGTATTAAGAACTTAGAAGATGCACAGATAGCATTCTTTAAGGCTGCAAATCTTGGAAACGAAGACGCAGTTGTTGGCCTCGACCTTGTAGAGATGAGAAACGAAGTAAGACGCGATTATGAAGAGATATACAAACAAGACACTGCAAGATTTGAACAGTGGAGAGCTAACGCAGAGAAAAGAAGCCAAGAAAACGCTACCAAGTACTGGAAACCTGGCGAATATGAGAAGTTCCAGAAAGAATTAAATGACGGCACAATCAAGTTCAGGTCAGAGATAGACGATTGGATGGAGAGTCCATGGAAATTTGTTTGCGACCTATGTGATGCGCTTTAAAAAATCATCTATGCCGCATTCCTTTACTTGCGGCAATAACTCTCATCTCTGTTTGTATATCCCTATCAGACATTAGTCCCACAGGAACATCTGCTGCACGGATATCACGAATTACTTGCGCCTCATCAGAATTGTCATAAGTCAAGATTGCACCACTTGGGCCTTTAATGTGCTCAAGCGCAGTTTCGATTATCTGTTTAGCAATCTTTTTCTTTTCTTTAACCATTGATTCAAGTTCTTCTTGATGTTTCACAAGAGCAGATTCAATCTCAGCCCAGACCATCCTCTGCTTTTCATCAAGTTCTTTAATCTTAGAAATGATCTGGGTATGTTTCTCGACTATCTCTTTTATCTTTGAATCCTCTTCAAACATTTTCTTAATTTCACCATACATCTTAGCAAGACGGCTGTGCATACCATCAATTAAACTCACCATATTTGGTGCTTTAGCTCCTTTAGCAGTACGAGAAGGGACAGTACGTAACTGTTGGATTCTATTCTTAAAAGTTTGTACCTCACCAATTATACCAAGTAATGCTCTTTTATGTTCTTCTATGAGCCCGACGTTACCTGCGCCAGCAGGATTAGGCCTTTCGAGCTCTCCTAATAGCATAATAATCTCTTGTTGAATTGGAGCCAATTCTTGTTGTTCCTTTTGTAAAGCACCCAACCTATTATGCGGACCCATGATGCCAGCCCTATGAAGGCGCGTCACTTCTTTGTTGCGTAATGATGAAAGCCTTGTATTAGCATTCCTTAAATCAGTTCTAAGCTTAGTTAGAATCTCCTCTGCTTGATGCAAAGTTTTAGTCTCTTTCTCCAGATCCTTCTTAAATAACTCTCTGTTAAGTAAGTGACTTTGCAATTCTGTCAAGAAATGGTCAAGCGCTGTGTAAACTTGATTATAGGTTGTATCAAAAGCTACTGCAAGCTCTTCAGTTCCCCCTTCTTTCTGTATATGCGCAGCTATGGTCTTCAGCTCAGACAATGTAGTCAAAATATATTCGATAATCTTAAAATAGTCATTTTCATATTTTTTAGCTGCATGAACAAGATCATACATCTTTGTTTCTAAGTCACCAATCATATCAGTCTCTCTCTCTAAAGCTTTTGCTTCTGCTTCAGCCTTTTTAACTGTCTTTTTCTCTCCACCCATCACTTTATCAGCCATCTTACTAAAGAACCCAGGCCCTGTAAACTTCAACTCACTACCCATCCAGCCTATAGTCTCGAACAGGTGTATTAGGAACATGAACGCAAAGAATATCCATACAAGACCAAACCACTTTGTTGTCTCTGTTAAGAAAGCAAGCTCAGTAGACTCTGCAGCAGCTGACATTGTCATCATCAACACAGACAAAGCAAGAAGGTCAATTACAGCTTTCAATGGTGGGAACTCTTCAAAGTTCTTGTACATCTTAAACCCTAACCATATCAACAATAACGGAAACACTATACCCACAATACCCGCATACAACTGCGCCATACGCAGAACATACGTCCCAGGTATCAATATAACAGAAAACAAAGCTAAAGCGATTGAAACTATTGTAGCGACTCTTTTATTATCCTTGAAAAACTTGCTAGCTCCGTAGAAGAACACTGCAAATAATAAGACAAACATAACAAACTTAGCAAATATTATAAAAGACTCACCAGGATTAATACCAAACTCTATCAGTATCCTTCTAAGAACATTATACACTGGCTCTGGCACAAAATCAAACTGCGAAGGATTATAAGCAGAAACACTCCCTACATTAACAAAAGAAAGTATAGCTACTATGATGGATAATAATGTAATCCTCTTTTTCATGTAAACACCAATGTCTATTTACATAATTCCTGCATTTCTAGTATTTAAATGTTTTGTAATTTTATATATAATAAGAAAGATTTATAACTTATAAACCAATTAATCAAGACCATGACACTCAAACAATCCATAAAAAAATTCGCGCTCCTAAACGCAGTAAAACACAAAGGCAAAGCCAACCCTGGCGCTATAGTTGGTCAATTAATACAAGAAGATCCTAAGGTAAAGTCAAAACTTAAAGATATAATGCCTGATATCCAAAACATTGTAAAAGAAGTTAACAAACTATCATTAGAAGAACAGCAAGCACAACTAAAACAATTAGCACCAGAACTTCTCGAAAAAAAACAATCTGAAAGAGACGTATTCGCGTTCCTTAACCTCGACCCTAAGAAGAAGGTTAACACTGGCTTTCCACCAGGCCCTGAAAAGTATCCTCATCTAGGCCATATAAAATCATTATACGTAAACAGGCTTTTAGCAGATAAACACAAAGGCAAATTTATTCTGCGCTTTGAAGATACCCAGCCAAAGACTGTAAAGAAAGAGTTCTATGATATCATGCTAGAGAACTTTAAATGGCTGGGCATAAAATGGGACGAGCTTGTGTATGCATCCGACCACATGGAGCTTTACTACAAGTACGCTGAAAAAGTGATAAAAGACAGAAACGCGTACATGTGCGACTGCGACGTTGAGACTGTAAGAACCAATAGACAGAAAGGAAAAGCATGCAAATGCAGGAACAAAGACCCTAAACAAAACATGAAAGAATGGAAAGAGTTCTTTAAAGCAAAGGAAGGTTCTGCAATCCTGCGTCTAAAGATTGACTTGAAACATAAAAACTCAACAATGCGCGACCCTACAATATTCAGGATAATAGACGAGCCTCATCCAAGAACAAAAACTAAGTACAGGGTCTGGCCAAACTACGATTTCCAGAACGCTATAATGGATGCAACAAACGATATTGACATGCGCATCCGTTCAAAAGAATTTGAGATGAGGACTGAACTCCAGCGTTATGTACAAAAGATCCTTGGGCTTAAGATAACTGGCACTTACGAGTACGCGCGTTTTAATATTGAAGGTGTAGAAAACTCAGGCCGCGTCATAAGGGAGAAGGTCCAGCACGGAGAGCTTATCGGCTGGGACGATCCATGTTTAACCACCATAGTAGCTCTTAGGAGAAGAGGTTTCCAGGTAAAAGCTCTATTAGACTTTGCACTCAGCACAGGGTTTACAAAATCAGAGTCAACCTTGACCTGGGACGACCTTATCATGCACAACAAGAGATTACTTGACAAGGAAGCTAACCGTTACTTTTTCATAGAAGACCCTGTAGAGATTACCATAGAAAAAGCTCCGCAGCAAAACATCCAGCTAAAGCTCCACCCTGAAGACCCTAAAAAAGGTTACAGAAAATACAAGACAAAAGACAAGTTCATTATAACAAAGAAAGATTACGAAGAAATCGAAGAAAACGAGATAATAAGATTAATGGACTGTTTGAACTTCACAAAAACCAAGAACAAGTTCATTTTCCATTCTAAAGACTACAAAGATTTCAAAGGTAAAGGCAAAAAGATAATCCATTTCCTGCCAGTACAAGACGACCTCATAGACACAGAAATCCTTATGCCTGACAAGGAAGTCAAAGAAGGAAAAGCATCTCCTTACATTAAAAAGCTAAAACCTGACACTGTGATACAGTTCGAACGTTTTGGATTCTGCAGGCTAGACCAGATAGAAAAGAAAGATAACAAGTTTATGTTCTGGTTTACCCATTGAGCACGTTATCTACTAGAACGCCGTAATCTTTGGCACCCGGGCTTGAACGTGAATACTTGAAAATGCTCTTTCCATGCTTAGGCGCCTCCTTTAACTTAGAGTTCATCCTTATAGGGCTGCTTACTTTATCAGGAAACATCTCCTGCATAGCTTTCAATGTCTCTTTACATATCCTATTCCTTCTGTCAAATAAAGTAGGTATTACCTTTGACAATCTTATCTCATGGCCATAATGCTTTCTTATCTCTTCAACAATCGTAGGTATCTTCATAAGAGCGTCGTACCCAAGATAATCTGTAGAAACAGGAACAAACAGCTCTTGACAGAATGCTAAAACATTCTGGTTCACTACACCAAGCGAAGGCGGGCAGTCAACTATCATGAAATCATATCCGTCAACTTTATTCAATACCTCTCTAAAGGTCTCAGCAAGCCCTTGCTGCTGCGCTAGATAATACTCAACCTTGGCAAGGCTTTCTGTTGAACCTATCACATCAAAATTCTTTCCAATATTTACTATAGCCTCATTGATATCTATCTTCCCAGTCATCACATCATAGAAATTGCTTTTAGCCCCTGCCCTTAACGCAAGATCAATATTGCCCTGCGGGTCAAGGTCGATCAAAATCACTTTCTTGTCATGCCTTGACAAGCCAGCTGCAAGGTTGATAGCTGTTGTTGTCTTTCCAACACCGCCTTTATGATTATAGATACAAATTGTTCTCATTGTTATCACCTTTTTTTTGTAATACTAGAATTCTTTTAGCATTGGTTTATAAGCTTTATTGAAGGCCAAAATATAAATACAATAACTTTAAATACTAAGACAAAATAAATCCACGTATTAGCGGGGTGAAATAAATGATCGTAGTAAAAGCTAAAATCAAAGAACTTGCAGGCAATTATAATGTTTCCAGCGACTTTGCAGAAGCTCTTGACGCGAAAGTAACAGAACTTGTCAAGCAGGCTATCGCAAGAGCAGAAGCAAATAACAGAAAAACTGTCATGGCCAAAGATCTTTAGAACCTAAAAGAATTATTTTTTTTATAATCCTAACCAATCCTTTAACTTTTGCCAGGCACTTAACTTCTTTGGAGGCTCGAACTCTTTAGGTATATCGAACTTTCCAAGATCAGGCTCTAGCTTTACCTCTTTTTCAGGAGGCATCTCAAATGGAACCTTTGGCGGTTTAGGCGGCAAAGCAATTGCCTCTTTTTTCAAGGGCGGTATCTTAAGCTCAGAAACTCCATCCTTTTCTTTTTCCTTCTCTGGCTTTTTCTTCACAACCTCTGCAGGAGCCTTCCATTCCTCTTCAGGTTTCTTGAGTTCCAGTTTTTTAGGAACAAACCCTGTAGATGGCGGATACTTCTGCATGATCTCTTTTGACTTTTTCTTTAACGTAGAAATCTTCTCCTCTACTTTCCCAAGAGCTTCCTTGCTAAGACCTTTACTTTTAAGTTCCCTGCTCTTCCGCTCAAGATGCCTGATCTCCTGTTCGATCAATAGAAGCTGTTTCCTGTTCTGCTGTACATCTGAACGTATACGTTTCTCAAGCCTCTGCATCCTCTGGTTCCTGTCCTCTGCATAAAGGTCAAGCTTTTCTTGTAAAGCGCCAATACTTCGGTTAGTCCTGTCAACCTGGTCTCTTGTATAGCGTAAATCGTCAAGCTCCTCTCTCTCCACCTCGCTAAGACCAAAACCGAGCTGGTCAATCTTGTTCTTGAACTCTACAGCGTGCAAATTTTCAGAGGCCATGTTCCTGTCTAGCTGTTTCTTGATAGCATCAATATCATCTTCAACATCAGGGCTTACACCTTCAAGCTTTTTCTTTAGAAGTTCAACAAACCTTTTCTGCTGTTCAAGCATCTCTCTTTCATTTTTCAAAACCTGTCTTAAAGTAACATCAAGCTCCTCAAGCTCTGCACTTACATCCTTCCCTTTTAATGCAGAACTCTTTAAGCTCTGTATCCGCCTGTCAAGATCTTTCCTAGAAATATGCCTCTCCTTAACCCTGACAGCAGCCCTGCTCAAGTGTTTAAGAGCATACTGCAGCTTATCCATGCGGATTGCGTCAGTCATTTAAACAAACCACCCAGCATCCCGCTCTTTTTCTCAGCAGGTTTTTTCTCAAAGGCTGAAAGACCTGGCGGCATAGGCGGTCTAGAGCTCGGCATTGGAGCAGCCGGCCTTGGAGCTGCATGCATAGGTGCAGACATAGGCTTGTGCATAGGCATTGGCCGCGGCATAGGCCTTGGCATCTGCATTTGAGGAGCTGCATGTTCTAACCTAATAAGTGCTTCCTCAATCTTAGGCATTACCTCTTTCACCATGTCAGCCACTGCCAGTATACCTGAAGCAATCTTCTGGTTCTGGTCTATCAAAGTATCAAGCTTTTTCATTACAGGGTCTAAAGCCTTTTCTTCTTTCTCTTCAACATGCATTGCAGTTGCAGCAGAACTGAACATATCAATCATATCATTAAGGTTCTTGCTTAATTTTTCCATAGAAGTCTCAAGCGATTTAAGCTTATTATGAGACATCATCTCATATTCTTCCATAAGTATCACCATCTTTTTTTTGAGCGCCAATATAATTATGACTAACTAATTTATAAATAAAAGAAATGTTGGTTTATAAATTTTTTGTTTTGTTATATATTAAAATATAAAAAATAAGATTATTTCAATTACATCATAGGAGGCATTCCGCCGCCCATTCCAGGTGGAGGCATGTCAGGACCTTTACTTCCAGAGCCTGCGATGACATCATCAATCCTTAATATCATGATCGCAACCTCTGATGCTGATTGCACAGCTTGCGTCTTGATCTTCAAAGGCTCTATAACACCTTCAGCCCAAGCATCCATAACCTTTCCAGTATAAACATTGATTCCTGACCATTTCAGTCCTTTCTCATGCTCAGATTTTAACTCAGTAAGAACATCTATAGGGTCTAAGCCAGCGTTCTCTGCCAATGTTCTTGGAATGATCTCCATTGCACTTGCAAAAGCCTGGACTGCAAGCTGCTCTCTTCCTGATAATGTCTCTGCGAACTTTCTAAGGTTTCTTGCAAGCTCGATTTCAGGAGCTCCTGCACCAGCAACTACTTTGCCAACTCTAAGAGCAGCTGCAAGGTCACCAATTGCATCCTCAATCGCGCGCTTGACCTCATCAACAACATGAGACGTCCCGCCCCTGACCAATATTGTGACTGCTTTAGGGTTCTGGCATTCTTTAACATAGGTCATCTCTTCATCTCCTACCTTCTTCTCCTCAACAACACCAGACTTTCCAAGGTCAGCATCTGTAAGGTCGTCAAGATTTGTCACAATCCTTGCACCTGTTGCCCTGCTTAACTTGTCCATGTCGCTCTTCTTAACCCTTCTGCACGCGTATATCCCGTTCTTTGAAAGAAAATGCTGAGCAATATCGTCAATACCTTTCTGGCAGAACACAACATTAGCTCCACTCTTAACGATCTTATCAACCATGTCCTTTAACATCTTTTCTTCCTGCGCAACAAACGCCTGTAACTGGCTAGGGTCTGTTATCTGGATCTTTGCATCAGTCTCTGTATTCTTTATCTCTATTGCAGAATCGACCAAAGCTATTTTTGCTTCTTTAACCTCGCGAGGCATACCTGAATGCACTCTTTCCTTGTCAAGGATAACACCTTCTACAAGCTCGCTCTCTTCAAACCCTGCACCGACCTTTTTCTCTATCTTTATATCATCAGTATTGACTCTGCCTTCCTCTGAAACCCTTTTGATGGCTTTCACTGCAATCTCGCTAAGTATCTCTCCTGCGTACTCAGCACCTTTACCAGTCATAGCAGTCTTTGCAATCTGTTTAAGGACATCAACATTAGCAATATCAACATCTGTAGCTATCTGCTTAAGCACCTCTTGCGCTTTATCAGCAGCCAACCTAAAACCTCTTGCAAGAACAGTAGGATGAACCTCCTGGTCAAGAAGTATCTCTGCCTGTTTAAGCAGCTCTCCTGCAATCACGACTGATGTTGTAGTACCATCTCCTACCTCGTCCTCTTGGGTCTTTGCTACTTCAACAACCATCTTTGCAGATGGATGCTCGATCTGCATCTCTTCAAGTATTGTAACACCGTCATTAGTGACTGTTACATCTCCTAAAGAATCAACTATCATCTTGTCCATGCCTTTAGGACCTAGAGTGGTCC
>JAHWHD010000007.1 GCA_019323525.1 Candidatus Woesearchaeota archaeon | reverse complement strand
TTTTACCTAGGACTCATACTCCTGATAATCGTTGCTCCGTTATACTTTATACTTTTATTCATTAAAAGAGAGGCTGTTGTCTGATGTACGAGCTACTGATACTTATACTTGGGATCGCAGGACTTCTTATGTCAGCAGAGATTATCATAACCTCTCTTAGAAAGATCGCAAGACGCTTTAACGTGTCAGAACTTCTTATCGGGATAACTGTGATTGCTATAGGCACATCCCTGCCAGAAGTCGCCACAAACATCAGCGCAGGTATTAAGCAGGCGGCAGGTGTTGCAATCGGCAATATTGTAGGTTCTAACATTGCAAACATAACCTTGCTTCTTGGTTTTGCTGGATTGTTCCATATGCTTTACATGAACGAGAAGACAAAGAAACGAGAAGGCTGGATGATAGTGATCGCAGCCCTGCTTTTATTGTTTGCATTTGTAGATTTCAAGATCACCTCTATCGAAGGAACAATACTGGTTGCATTCTACATAGGTTTTATTGCATACATTTATCTACAGGAGAAACGATTGAAAGAGGTCAAGGAAAAAGGAAGACCTCCTGAGGTAAACCTTTGGTTCTGGATACCTGCTGCTATTGCCGGGTTTGTGATTCTGATTTTTTCATCAGGCAAGGTTGTAAGCAGCGCAGTATCTCTTGCAGGACAATGGGGAGTTCCTGAGACGATTATCGGCATATTCCTGATAGGTGTAGGTACATCATTACCTGAACTTGCAGTCATAATCCAAGGTATAAGAAAAAGGGCAAAGGCACTTTCAATAGGTACATTGATAGGTTCTAACATAACAAATCCGCTCTTAGCATTAGGCGCAGGCGCGATGGTCACAGGATACGCAGTAGAAAAGAGCATTGTAAAGTTCGACATGGTATTCCTACTTGTAGTCACGTTCATTGTCCTGTTCTTCCTTGAACGCCAGGATTCTTTCGATAAAAAGAAAGCAGCGTTCTTGATTGCATTGTTTGGGTTCTATGTATATGTTAGGTTGTTTGTGTTGAATGGTGTGTTTTGATGAGATTTGACAACATCACAAAACTTAAGGTGGTATATTTTTTTAACTCTCTTTTCTTTTTGGCTCCAGTCATAACATTGTTCTATTTTTCAAGAAACCTTGACACTTTCCAGGTTGTTTCGCTTGAAGCGGTTCTAATTGCAACCGCACTTGTCGCAGAGATTCCGACAGGGATCATTGCAGACAAGATAGGAAGAAAGTATTCGCTCCTGATTTTAACTTTACTTTACATAATAGGAAACATATGGACAGTATACGCATTTTCTTACTCTACATTCATAATTATAGAAATACTGTTCGGCATAGGCATTGCGTTCAGGTCAGGAGCTGTTGAAGCCCTCGTCTACGATTCATTAAAAGTCAAGAAAGAAGAAAAAACAATGAACAAAGTGTGGGGCTCGATCGGTTCATACAGCCTGTTTGCAAGCATGATTGCAGTATCTATAGGCGGGTATATTGCAAGAAGCCATTCTCCTGCAACATTTGTAAAACTTATTTGGTTATCTGTAATCGGAACTGTTATTGCGTTCATAATAGCCCTTACATTAAAGGAACCTAAAGAATTCAAAGATATAAAAAGGACAAGCCCATTGATACTATTCAAAGAATCCACCAAGCACATTTTAGAGAATAAATCGCTTAGAAGGATAATCTTCTTACTCGTGTTAACAGCACCGTTCACACATATAATCTATTTCCTATTTCAACCATACTTCAAGATAGCGGGAGTTGAGAACTCTATCTGGGGGATTGTGATGGCAGCAGGAATCCTACTAGGAGCACTACTGATGAGATACTCATACAAGATTGAAAGAAAATTAGGAATGAAAAAAACAATATTCATGGCAACAATCGTGCCAGGACTCATGTTCCTTGCAATGGCATTCATTATAGGCCCTGTACTTTCATTCGTATGGTATATCCTGCACAAAGGCTTTGACAATTTTCGTGGACCATTATTCTCCCAATACCAGAACACCCATATCCACAGCCACAACAGGGCAACTGTACTCTCAATCATATCAATGATTATATCGTTATACCTATTAATAATGAGGCTAGTCATAGGTAAGATAGCAAACTCAAACCTGATATTATCGTTCATTGTAATGGGAGTTATAATCGTAACTGCAGCATTTGCTTTCAGAATAGACGAAAGGCACATTAATATTTCAAGCTCTTAAAGAATCAACATCCTCAACAACCATCCAAGCACACATATTCCCAAACCCTCTCTTGTCAATATCAAACTCTTCAATTTTCTCAGGATTTTTCAAGAAAACAAGAATACAATACCTTTTATCCTTAACCTTGTCAGCATAATCAAGATTAACACCCAACTGCTTATGATATTTTGTTATTATTGTTTTTATTTTATCATAGTCTAGATTATCATAAAAAATAACATCATCAACAATAGCTTTAGCCCTTACTAATCCCTCTTTAAAATAAACAACATCACCTTTTGTTATACAGTTCCAAGGCTTTTTTTTATTCTTATACCACCTTGATTCAATAGTCTTTGTACCATTAAGAATCTTATCAACAAGCTTCCACTTTTTTTTCATGACTGCAACATGATCCATCATGTACCAGCCTGCTTCCATAAAGTGCCAAAAAACTTTCTGAATGAATCAGCAGCCTCTTTGCTCCTGATACGAACAACAATAGGCTGTTTCAACAGCATGATCATCAAAACATTATCCTTGTATACATTTATCTCAGTAAATGTATCCTGGTGTAAATACCTGACTTCATGCCTCTTACTCTTGGAAAAATACCCAGTTCTTTTAACATTGCCCCTAACATTCTCGTTAAAGATAATCTTTACTGCATAACCTGCTTTTTCAACCTTACGATAGTACTGCAAAAAGAATATGTCTGCCTGTTTAGGCATCTGACCCATGCTAGCTCCAAGGACATGGTTAACATCTCCTCTTCCCAAAGTAGTCGCAATCTCATTAAACGCAGTCTTCATACCCTCCCATCCGTACAGGACCTCAACATCAGCACTTTCTTCTGTTTTTTTATATTTTAGCAAGAGTTGAGGCAATATTTCATCAACAATGTCTTTCTCTTTTTTTATCTCGAGCTCTTTCTTATGTATAAAATCCTTAAGACGTTTCGGATCAACTGCACTGAAATGAAGAACCCCATTCTTCTTGACAGATGATACTATTCCTTTCTCCAAAAGCCTATTAGCTACATCGTATATCTTCGATGGCGATATACCTGAGCGTTTAGCTAGCACTGTTCTAGTGGATTCACCTAATTCTAGCAGAGCATTATACACCCTAATCTCCCCATCTGTCAGACCAATCTTCCTTAAATCTTTCAAGTCCATAACATAAAGAAAGCTGCCGCGATATATAAAACCTTCGTTAATTGCCCCCTAGAGGGACACTTAAATAATTAAACTCCAGAAGTAACCACTAATACATCACAATTAAGGAGGTAAAAATGGAAATTATCACAATCATAATTTGGATCTGCATCACACTGGCAATATCAACAATTGCAGCGATGGTTGCCGGCCATAAAGGGGTAGAATATTTGATAGGACTGTATGCAGCTGCAATAGTCATAACAGCAGTAACAGCTAACAAGCTGGTCACATTCGGTTCATTCACAGTACCTTCATGTATCATAGTATTCTCAGTCACATTCTTTCTGACTGACATCATCTCAGAATTCTGGGGTAAGAAGATGGCTCAGAAAGCTGTTTGGGCAGGATTCATCGCAGACCTATTGCTTTTATTCGCAGTATGGGTCGCCATTAACTGGCAAGCAGCACCTTTATGGCAAGGCCAGGAAGCGTTTGTCCAGACACTAGGCACAACTGCAAGAATCACTTTTGCGTCGTTAGTCGCATACATTATTGCACAATCTCACGACGTATGGGCTTTCCATTTCTGGAAAAAGAAGACAAAAGGAAAACATCTGTGGATAAGGAACAACTTCTCAACAGCTGTAAGCCAAGTGATTGACAGCATAATCTTTATTCCGCTGGCTTTTTTCGGAGCTTTTCCAATAGTGCCTTTGATTATAAGCAACTTCACTGTAAAATTCGTGATAGCTGCACTGGACACACCGTTCATATATCTTGTCAAGGGTTACTACACCCGTTTCAAACCTAAAGCTTTACCAGAATAATTTTTTTTCATTTTTTTTTAGAAATCACTAGTCCTCTTAACCTCTAAACCAGACTTCTCACAAATCTCTTTTACCCTATCCTTGTTACCAGCTCCCAACCCTTTCCAGTCAAGTATAATCAGCGATGGCTTAGGCACTGTTTTCTCAATAGCCTGATCTAACATATCAGAATCAAAACTCTCAATCATATACTTAGGACAGACATGACCGATAGCAACCTCATCTCCTAGTATTATCTTCTTAAAGTTAGGCGTAGTATGAAGACCTCCAACACCAACAGCAGCTTTATACTCAGTCTTGTCTCTTAGAGCAGCAATTATAGTCTTTGCAATAATCTCTGCAGCCCTCTCATCTTTCCACTGCTTCTCACTAGAGCCAATCTCGATAAACATGCAAGGTTTTTCAAGGTCAGGACCGTGGTGTGTTACCTCTTGCACAATATCATACTCCAAGTCACCTTTAAACTTCACCAGATACAGCATACACTTTTTTAACAGTGAAGCAGGCGCAACTGCCAAAGTCCTTGGCCTGCCTCCGTACGTAGCTTCACCACCCCAGTTACCCTGAGTATGCACACTAAGAGAAGCAATCCCAGAAGCAGCAGAGTGTGTTGTTGCAAATATAAAAAGCGAGGCATCAATCCTCTTGTCAAGCTCTTCATGGAATATGCACTCTCCTTTAACAGTATATATCTTAACCTCTTCTCCTATACCGGAATCATCAAGAACATAAACTGCTTCATCATCAAACACATCTGCTGTTTTTTTAAATTCAAAGGTCTCGATAAGTTTCTCCTTTATCCCTGCACCTGCATAATCAGGCATACCATCAATCTTGCTCTTTGTTGTTGATATTATGATTGCTATTGTCATGGATATACTTTTTTTATTGGTTATTTTTATTATTTTTGGTTATTTTATTGTTTATTATATTTTAAAAGATAAAATAATAACAAAATATAAATATACACAAAATAAAAATAACATAAAAAAGAGAATGAAAAAACTTATCACAAAACTATTACCAGTACTGTTCTTCATACTGTTATACTTCCTAGTACAACCTTCAGGATTATCACCAGCAGCATGGAAAGCTATCATAATCTTCCTGATAACAGCTTACCTATGGGCAACTGAAACCATAAACATAGCAATAACAGCCATAGCCGTAATATTCATGTTAATGCTTACAGGAACTGTATCTCCTTTAGAAGCTCTTTCAGGTTTTGGATCTTCAGCATTGTTCTTGGTAATAATAGGCTTCCTTATAGCATTCGGCTTGATGGCATCTGGCCTGGATAAAAGAATAGCTAACTACTTCCTAAAACATTGTAAAAAAGAAAGCACAATACTGTTAGGCATTATAGGAATAACAGCTTTGCTGTCGATGATAATGACAAACACCACCACCACTCTCTTAATGCTGCCTATTGTCGCAAGGATCGCAAACAAGACAAAGATGAGCAAGGTACCTTTGTTCATAATAACAGCATTCTCAGCAAACATAGGCGGCATAGGTCTATTGATAGGAACACCTCCTAACATTATAGCAGCAGATGTACTGCAGCTAAACTTCAACCAATGGTTTATTGTAGGGTTTCCATTCATGCTGGTTATGCTCGGATTACTATACCTATCATTCTACCTTTACTTCAAACCTAGATCAAAGTGCATTAAGATAAGAACCAAAAAACTTCCAAAAATCTCAAAAAAAGAAAAGACAGCTTCTATAATCATACTGGCAACACTAGCATTATGGTTCACCTCACCTCTGCACAACATCTCAACAATAACAATAGGACTTCTAGGCGGCCTAGCCCTATTGTTAACAGTTTATGACTGGAAATACTTTGCAAAAAAGACAGACTGGGGAGTTGTGTTCCTTGTAGGAGGAGCCATTTCATTAGGCTACGCTTTACAGACAACAGGAGCAGCTTTATGGTTAGCACAATCATTCCTTACTATTACAGGTCTACAAAGTCCATTATGGATAGCATTTGGTTTTGTAGTATTATCTTTATTGATAACACAGTTCATCCAGAACACAGCAACAGCAGCAATAATGGCACCTGTCCTGGTAGGGATCGCAACAGGTATAGGAGTCGCACCTGCAGCATTAGTCATACCTATGGCAATAGGGGTATCAATGGCATTCATGCTGCCAAGCGCTACAGCACCTAACGCAATAGCCTTTAACAAAGCAAATATCAAGATAAAAGACATGGCAAAACTCGGCTTGTTACCTACAGCATTAGCCCTTTGTTCGTTATTTGTACTATGCTGGATTCTTATTTAAACGTATATACCTTATAACAACTATTTTTATAAGAAACTCTAACCTATCAGAGTATATGGAACAAAGATACTCTGACGAGGTAGTTGTTGTTGAGGTTGGAAGAGACACCGGCCACGACTTCTACAGGTACACTGCAATGATTCAGACAGGAGCAAGGCAAGGCCAGGACTGCTACATTATACACAGGACAAGACGAAAATTAAAAGGAAACATAGTAGTAAGACTTGGAGGTCCCTGCCACCACCCAGAATGCAACTTTGTTCCAGAACTAGAAAACTTCGCATACTTTCTCACCACAAGAATCCCTGACGATTTCGAATCAGCGCCATTAGATGAAGTTTTGATGCATGGTGTCTGGAAAAAAAACATGGAACGCGGCTATGAATGGGTACCTTCCTTGGTAAGGGTAAGAGACTTCTATAATGTGGGCTTTCTGGTACACTACATGTACGTGTTTGAAAAGAAAGGAAGGCCGCAAGCATATAGCGTCCTTAACAGGAAACGCGAGCTTATGAGACATAGCGAAGGAAACGTTCCTCGCGGCCTTGGGTCAGCTGTAATGAAATACTTACGTAAGATGAACAACTGGCAGAAGAAAACTGGATTAGCAAGTCCAAGACTTATAATAGCCAGAGACTCTGACCTTCTAGCAGAAAGACTGGAACGTGTCATGGAAAAAGAACCGCATATAAAGCTCAGGCTAGAACCAGCAAAATGAAATGGTCATACACATTCTGTAGAGACGATTATTGGTATACTGTCAATGGTTTCAACAGCAAGAATAAAGCGATGGACGCTTTAGAGATCATTGCAACCACGCACTACAACGGCTTCCCTGCAAAAGCGATCCTAAGGTCAAAGAAAAAGGTTCTTTACTATACTATAATCTATAAGGACAGGAAACCAGAGTTTGTATAATCAATACCCGCGACCAAGCCAAAAGAAATAACCGCCTACAGCAGTAAAGAAATCAGATATTCTATCTCCCAGAGTTTTCTCTCTTAACCCGATTATATAACCTTGTTCTGTAGTATCAACTTCAGCGACTAATCCTTTATTGTGTGCAACAACAGAAACGATATGATGTACATCATTAACAAACCACCTATCACCTATATCAACAGCAACTGCATACTTTCCTTTACACTGCTCAACAACCCCCTCTTCTAACCTTCTTGCTTGATACCCTTGTGAAGAAAGATCGTGCAGCATCAGATCATATGCCTCTGCGACATTATCGTTTAACATAGAACACTGAAAACATAATACGCTTAAATACTTTTCGCCCCTATTTAAAAAGAGCATCATAAGTATTTTTCTAAGTAATTAAATAAAGATATAAAGAAATAGAAAAGTATATAAATAAGTTGATACTTATAAAAGGATAAAAATAAGTATTGGCGGGATACTAAATGACTGAATTAAGACGGAAACTGTACAAGAGAGGTTCAAGCTTTGAAACCACTATCCCTATGCCGCTTCTATTCGCTGTTGACAAGAAAAAAAAGCACGATGTTGTCTTCGTCTATGATAAAAAAACAAACCGTTGGTACATCGAGTTTGAACAAAGAGGTAATAAAAAATGAAAATAACATTCAGAGGCGCAGCCCAGGAAGTAGGAAGATCATGCATTGACCTTGAGTCAAGGCACGGTCGCTTTTTGCTTGACTGCGGAATCGCGCTCACACCTGAAGGAAACCTGTACCCAAAAGATTTGAAAGACCTTAACAAGGTCAAAGCCGTGTTCCTTAGCCACGCGCACCTTGACCATTCAGGCGCTCTCTCGATGCAGGAACACCGCGGCCTTAAATGCCCAATCTACTGCACAGCCGAGACTAAAGAACTCTCAAACATACTTCTCCTTGACTCTTTCCATATAGACCTGCACTCGCACGTGCACATAAGCTATGACGAGAACGACATAAAACGCGTGATGAGTCAGTGCAGGACAATTGATTATGGACAGGAACACAATTTCCAAGGAGTTAAGTTCAACTTCCATGACGCATGCCACATACCCGGCAGTGCATCAGTTGAGATGGAGATTGAAGGGAAAAAACTGTTATACACTGGAGACATAAACAATACAGAGACACGTTTACTGAAAAGCAACCTGGCTCTTCCAAACGCAGACATAATGATAACCGAATGCACTTACGGCGATAGGAACCACCCCCCAAGAAAGAATACCGAAAAAAAGTTCCTCGACGCTGTAAAACAGACTCTTGCCAACAGAGGCTCGGTCCTTGTGCCAGCATTCGCAGTCGGAAGAGCCCAGGAGATGCTCCTGCTTCTCCAGGACCTTGACACAGACGTTCCTGTTTATCTTGATGGAATGGCAGTGAAAGTCACCAGGAACTTTTTCAAGTACGACAGGTTCATCAAGGATAAACAAGCATTGAGCGATGCATTCGGAAACGCGCTTCTGATAAAAGATTTCAGGCAAAGAAAAGATGTTGCAAAGCAGCAAGGAATCTTTGTCACAACATCAGGCATGCTCACAGGCGGGCCTGTCATGGAATACCTAAAAATATTCGCAAAAAGACCCAATAACAGCATACTGCTGACAGGGTACCAGGCAGAAGGTACAAACGGCCGCATGCTTATGGACTCTGGAAAGGTAATTGTCGACGGTTTCGAGTTCAATGTCAAGTGCAACTATCAAAAATTTGACTTCTCTGCACATATCGGGTTAAGACAACTTCAACAACTGATCAAGAACATAAACCCTGAGAAACTAATACTCAACCACGGAGATCCTCCTTCAATAGCAAACATGAACATCTGGGCAAAGTCGCAGGGATTCAAGGTGTATGCACCAAAACTGCTCCAGACAATCATAACATAATATTTTTTGGCGGAAATAAGAGGTGTTTTACCAGTGAGGGGTGGAGGCTTGGCAGCCTTGCCTCACTGGTTTTTATAATCACGAGGTGATTCAATGAGATTGATCCAGAGAATTTTTGGACCAAGGTACCTTGACTGGAACCAGTTCCAGAAAAGGCTTTTAACATACAAAGAAGACTGAAGATGTACTACGAAAAAAAAGACGTGATTTTTAGAGATTTGAATACATCAGTTAAAGGTTTATCTAGTTCTGAAGCCAAGAGACGCATTAAAAAGTACGGTTATAACAAGCTTAAAGAAGAAAAAAAAGTATCGCCCTTCATAATATTCCTTAACCAGTTCAAGTCTGTGCTGATAATGATACTCATAGGTGCAGTCATAATCTCCAGCTATGTAGGTTACCACGAATTTCTAAGGGAAGGCGGTGCTTTGGTAAGCCACATGTTCGACCCGATTGTAATATTTGTGATTGTCATTCTTAACGCGATTATGGGATTCCAGTCAGAGTACAAAGCTGAACGCTCAATTGAGGCGCTGAAGAAACTTACTAGCCTGAAAGCCACAGTAATAAGAAACAGTAAAGAGATGCAGATTGACTCATCAGAGGTTGTACCTGGCGATATACTGGTTCTTGCAACAGGCGACAAGATACCTGCTGACTCCTATCTAATCGAAGCAGTCACTCTTGAAACATTAGAATCTGCACTTACAGGAGAATCAACACCTGTAACAAAAGACGTATGCGTAGTAAAGAAAGGAACAGCAGTAGCTGACAGGAAAAACATAGTATTCTCTGGAACTATTATTACTAAAGGCCGCGGTAAAGCTGTTGTCATTTCAACAGGCATGAACACAGAGATTGGAAAGATAGCCAAACTTATACAGGAAGAGGAACGTCCTGAAACACCATTACAGAAAGACCTCAAGCATCTTGGGAAATGGCTAGGGATTCTTACTGGCATAATCACAGCAATAGTATTCTTTGCAGGAATCTTGACAGGTAAAGAGTACATCGAGATGTTCCTTGCATCCATATCTTTGGCAGTCGCAGCGATCCCTGAAGGACTTCCTGCCGTGGTCACTATAGCGCTGGCACTTGGCATTACAAGGCTTACCAAAAAGAAATCATTGATAAGAAAGCTACCATCTGTTGAAACACTTGGGTCTACAACCGTAATCTGCACTGATAAGACAGGAACCTTGACACATAACGAGATGACTGTTGAAAAGCTCTATGTCAATGGAAAGGTTATCGAAGTCACAGGGGCTGGCTATGACACCACTGGCAAATTTTCAGAAGACCCTAAAAACTTTCTAAGGATACTCGAGATAGGAGCTCTGTGCAACGACGCAGCTCTTAAGAAGGACAAAGTGATAGGCGACCCGACTGAAGGAGCCTTGATAGTATCAGCAGCAAAAGCCAAACTTGTCAAGGAATCCCTCGACAAGAAATATCCAAGAGTTAACGAGATACCTTTTGATGCTAAACGTAAGCTTATGACAACTGTACACAAGAAAGAGGGAAAATTCTTTGCCTATACGAAAGGCGCCCCTGATGAACTTCTTAAGTTATGTACAAAGATAGAGATAAACGGTAAAATAAAAAAGATAACAAAAGAAGACAAAAACAAGATCCTAAAAATCAATGATAGGTTTGCACGCTCTGCGTTACGAGTTCTTGGATTCGCGTATAAACAAAGCTCAGGTGCAAAGACAACAGAATCTGACCTGGTATTCGTCGGCTTGCAGGGCATGATCGACCCTCCAAGGCAAGAAGCAAAGGCTGCAATCGAAAAATGCAGGAAAGCAGGTATAAAACTCATAATTGTAACAGGCGACCATGCAGTTACTGCAACAGCTATAGGCCATCAGCTTGGAATTGAAGGCAAGACAATGACGGGCCAGGAGATTGACAAGGTAAAAGACCTTTCAAAGATTGTAGAAGATATAGCTATCTTTGCAAGAGTATCTCCTGAGCACAAGCTAAGGATTGTCAAGGCTTTAAAGAAAAGGCATCACGTGATTGCAATGACAGGCGACGGTGTCAATGATGCGCCTGCTCTAAAGAGAGCTGACATCGGAATTGCAATGGGGAAGACCGGTACTGATGTTGCAAAAGAAGCTTCAGAGATGATACTCATGGACGATAACTTCACCAATATTGTCGCTGCCATTGAAGAGGGCCGCAACATCTATGAAAACATTAAAAAGTTTGTTTATTACCTTCTGTCCAGCAACATGGGCGAGATCCTTACAATATTCGTAGGCATTATGCTCGAACTTCCTTTACCATTAATAGCTATTCAGATACTATGGATTAATCTAGTAACAGACGGTTTCCCTGCTTTAGCACTCGGTGTAGAACCTGGCGAACCTGACATCATGGAACGGAAACCTCGTGATCCTAAGGAAAAGATAGTCAACAAACATAGAACATTCCTTATGATCATCATTGGCATAATAATGATGACAGGCACTCTGGCAATGTTCTGGTCATACCTCGGGTTTAAAGAAGTGGTATACGCCCAGACAATCGCGTTTACAACCTTGATGATGTTCCAGATGTTCAACGTCATCAACTCAAGAAG
>JAHWHD010000044.1 GCA_019323525.1 Candidatus Woesearchaeota archaeon | reverse complement strand
TTGACTTCCACATGACCTTTAACTTTGAGACTGGCGAGATAGATGGCAGGTTGTCAGGCTCTGCAGAAGGCAACAAAGGCCATTCATTGGGCGATTTTGAAGGACGCATCAACGGAGTGATCGACGGTTATCGCTTTTCCGGAACTGTACCTCTCACTATAACATACCACCAGGAAGGTTGCCAGGTCTCGCATCCTGACCCAAAAAACGCTGACGAGTACTGGGAAGGCGTGTTTAAGTCAAAACCGACAAGTCAGACAGTACAGGTTGAAGGTACTTTAACCGGTGACTTCTTTATAGACGACACCCCTGTCAAGCTTACTGGAGAAGACGAGGTATTCTCAGGATGGATCGAGATTTCGATTGACGAGCTACCTGCTGACTGGCCTTATGACAAGGCGCCGTACTTTTATGTAGGCTGCCCTAACTGCGAGTTTCCTTTCACGAGGTGATTTTTTATGAAAAAACTAGTAATAATTTCATTATGCGTACTGATAATTTTCTTAGTAGGATGCGGAGGTCCTGCTGAGCAAGAGATTGAATGGTTTGAATGGGACTCTGAGTCAGCAGAGAACCAGGAATATACAGCTATGTTCATGGAAGTCCTGCCTTCTGACTTTGATTCTTGGTCATACAACAAGTACGCTTGCAATGCACACAATGCATACTCACTTGACATTTTAGAGTGCGTATTTTCTACAGGAACTGTTGATCAAGGTACCTGGTCTGTAAAGGTTGTCATTGAAGCAGAAACTTCTAACGAAGCTGCTGAAGACCAATGGTCAAGACATGCTGAGATCTATTTCACTGACGAGAACGAGAACATGTTCTGTTCTGAGACCCCTGCATGCGTCTCTGCCAGTTCTAATAAGATGGGCTCTTCAAGATACCTCCAGCACAGAATCTTTGTCCATGAGGGAAACGATAAAGAGTTCCATACATACTATTCCTTCCTGGTTTATGAGAACACTAAGATCTCTGTAATGGAAGATGGAACTTTTAGCAACCCTGTTCTTGACGACATGGAAGCCATTGCAAGGAGGATTGTAGATCTTGAACTGGGTGAGAACTGATGAAGAAGATAATACTAACACTGGCAATCATATGCATACTGTTTATAGCAGGATGCAAGTGCGGTGAACAACGTGCTGATGAAGCAGCTCTGGGTGAAGTAACCCCAAAAACCACAGCTCCTTCAGGCGATGCAGTTGTTCTTACAGACACTGAACAGGTGAACCAAGACATCTCTGTCACACGAACATTTGAGGTTGATGTAGGTGACAAAGTTGAACAGACTGTAACTTTAGAGTTTGAGAACTCTGGAGACGCGCAGACAATTGACTACTCAATCACTTTGCCTGACTCGTTTGGAGATAATGACCTTGATCTAGAAACATCGCACCCTGCCACAATTACAAAAGGTACATGGACAGTCACTTTTGAAAAAGCTCCTATCGAACGGAAAAAGACTACGTTCTGGATAAAAGGAAAAGTCCTTAGCCTTGCACAGTACGTTGGCAAAGAGATGAACATCGACCTTAACGAGTACGTTGACACTAAGAAGCTAGCAGAAGCTGCAAAAGACAATGCAAGGAACGATTTTGCCTTTGCTCTTAAGCTAGGAGATATTAGAAAGATGCCGGAAGGAAAAGCAAAAGACGAGGCAAGACTTAAACTTATTGAGGAAAACCCTGGCGAGTTCCTTGACTCAGACTGCGACTTATTGCCAACAACAGCTTCAATGGCAGCTTGTAAAGCAGCTTTAAGACGGGACTGGGAAGTTTGCCATGATTATACAGAAACCTTTGAACAGGTTGACGATTGCAAAGAACTCCTCTACGGCCATCTTAAGCGTACAATGAAATGCGACTCTTTGAAAGGAGCCGATAAAGACCAATGCCTGTTCAGGGTAGCTACATTATCAAGATGGGAGCTTGGCTGCACAGACATCGCAGGCGACACTAAAGCTAACATCTGTTTATCAACTGTCACAGGAGATATCAAGTACTGCAAGGGCATGAAAGGTGCAGAGCTCGAAGATTGCTGCTATGCAACAGAGCAGCTTCTAAGCGTTGTTGCAGAGTGCATGGGAGTTGACGAAGCAACACTTGACGAAGATGCGAGTAGAAGGTTTAGAGAGCTTAAAGAGTACGGCGAGTTGTTTAGCTAGAAAAACTGTTTTAACTTGCTCTGGCTTTTAATATCTTTCAACATTATAGAACTTTGAAGTATCTCGTTAACGTCAAACCCGAACTTCTTCTTGATAAGAGCCCACGCATACTTTAGCATCAGCTCTCGAGATGCAAACTCTAAACCGCGACTCTCCATAGCCTTTCTTGCAGCCTCTCTGGTTACCCACACCCCTAGCGGAACAGCATACTCTCCTGTGATAAACCTTAACACCAGTACAGACGCCTGTTTTTTCACTCGTCTTAACTTCTCTAGCACAGCCAATCTTACAGAATAATACCCTCCAGCGCAGTTCTCTGCATACGTCTTTCTTCCTGTGTACGGTTCATAATCTGTTGAATACTGCAGTTCAAAACTTATGTTCCAGCTAGCCTCTGGCATGTAAGTCTCAAAAAGTTCGTATGACCACGGCTCAGGAAAACAGAGTATAAGATAATAGTTTCCAAGATAATCTCCGAAATAAGCAGTATAATCCATCTGGTTATAGTCTTTTATCTCTTCAATGATCATCTTACCAAGGTTATCATCTACTGCTGTTATGCTCCATCTAGTAGGAACTAGTTTCCTCGAAGTCTTTACACCAAGATTGCCTATACTTAGGACTTTAGACAGAAAGTTTTCATCAAATTCTTTAGAATAAAGATACCTTATAGCGTCGTTAGCTTTAAGGTCAGTGTCTGAAACTACTTTGTCAACCCTTGTATCAATATGCGGGTTGCTTGTTATCTTTGCTTTCTCTAAAGAACCTGCAGGACCCATCGGAGTCACGTTAGGTGAAGTGTCCATCCTGATACTTGGCTTGTCCTTAAGATTAACCTCAACATCTACTGGCTTTGACGCCATACCAATCTCCTGGGACATCTCCAGGAACTTGCTTTTCTCCATAACACCAATCTTAAAACGAGAGTTTACTAAAGCGCTTCTTAAATCTACTATAGACTTTATATCAAAACCTTTCTCAGCCCATAACCTTGGAGCATCATACTCGCTGCTCTCAGAAACTCCTGGCGGAGTTAATATCCCTACATTAAGGTAAGGATACCCTACCCTCCCCACAAACACGCTAGGTGCTCCTCCGTCAAAGTCAGCTGTCACATCCTTTACCTTGAACATAGCGTTATGCTTAGCAATGATCGGACAGAAACTCCTTCCGCAATAACCGCGACCTTTACACTTTATACATGATATTTGCATAATTATTTGAGAATTGTTGGTGTTTTTATGTTTTTGTTTTATTTAAAAAATGAAAAAATCAATTAGCACTTTCTCTAGGGTGCTGCCTTAGCACTGGAACCCTTAATATCTCATCAATACCCATCCAGATATGTTCGTCTGTTTGAGTTTTCAAATCATAAGGATTTACTATGGCGGCCATGCCTACAAGTTCATCTCTGAACAATTTATCAATGGTTAATCTTATACCTAACTGCTTAGCTAAGAAATCTGCAATATCTATAGCCTTTCTCCCATTAACAGGAAGCAATAAATATGCATCAGCAAAACAAGGAACATCACATTCGTCGTATCTAAGAAAATCTGAACCATGCTCTCTCTCTGTTAACCAACAAGTCCTGTATGCAGGTACATCTGTATACTCTTGTATTCGATGTCTGTGATTGGCCATGTTGACTCTAAAAATCATCCCGTTATAACTGTCTGGAGATCTAAATGAATCCTCTGGACCCTTTCTAAGAATCTCCATTATATTTTTTCCCACTAATCCGTCAATTGCAGCAACAGCATCGTCGTAGGTCCCTAGTTGACGTATATTTTTTGATACGATAGATTTCTGCTGCAAATAGAATGACGTGCCATCTGGAGTTTTCAATTCCCATATCTCTCTAGTGGCGCCAGAATAATCATCAAACTCGTGCGGATTAAATTGCTTCGCTCTATCTAACTCTTGCCTTGCATGCGATTTAGCGAATGCTCTGATAACATTTTTTACATCATCATCAAATTCATTGCTCATAATTTTGAGAGTGAATATGCGTCCTATATAAAGCTAGGCCTTAAAATGATCAACCAGTTCTTTCACAAACGGACCTTTTTCATATACTTTTTCACAAGGAAACTCTTTACATTCAAAACACAAATTTAATCCTTTATCCGTTGCACATGCTGGCAAAGGACAGAACTCGTTTGGTTTGCAACCGCCGCATTCAGAATACTTAGTACACTTGAAACATGCTAATCCGCAAACTCCTATCTTTTCCATGATTGTTAGAACCGTATTGATGTATTTAAAACTTGCCATGAGAAATTCTAACTAGAAAAATATATAAACCATTTTTTCTTAACTTTCCACCATGGCAAACCTAAAAGAATACCAGGAACTTTGCAAGCTGACAGCTAAAAAGTTCCCTACACCAGAGCACGAGATACTTACATGGGGCCTTGGCATTGCAGGCGAAGCAGGTGACGTTGCATCCTGTATTAAAAAAACATTTGCCCATGATAATGACAAGAAAGACGGTATTAAAGAGAACCTTGGCGACGCTTTCTGGTACGCAGCAATGATCTGCAACTTTTTTGGCTGGGACATGGAAGAGATCCTGCAAAAAAACATAGACAAGCTAAAGAAACGTTACCCTGACGGTTTCACAATCCCTGACGCAAGAAGGGAAGGAGACATGATAGACTGGAACGAGTCATAGGGTGTAACTGAACACAAACATCAGACCAGACACAATTAACATCCCTAGCCATATAAGTTTGTTCCATCTAAACACCTTTATACCGTCAAAGTTACCAAACGGCAGCATGTTAAACACTGCTAACAGCGAGTTAAGTATAAACCCGTACTGCATTATCATCGGAAGTACTTCTCCTACTGCTATTAGACTTAACCCAAAGAACACTAACGCTAGTATTATATTTGTCAATGGCCCTACAGCTGATATCTTGCCGTTCTCTTTCTTAGAGATATGCCTGCCTCCTATCATAACTGCTCCTGGTGCAATAAAGATAAACCCTGAGAACGCAATTAATATCGCGATTATCAGCATCATGTCAAAACTACGAAACTCAGCCTGGCACCCATAACGCTGCGCAAGTACCTTATGTGCAAGTTCATGGAATATAAAGCCGATACCTACAACAACTATTGACAAAGCAAACGCGACCAAAAACCCAGGACTTA
>JAHWHD010000043.1 GCA_019323525.1 Candidatus Woesearchaeota archaeon | reverse complement strand
TGACGAGTTGAAACTGAGAGAGCTTGAACTTAAGAAGATTGTGAAGACAGCAATACTGATATCTGAGGAGTCGTGCATAGACGCGTTTAAGACAAAAAGCCTTTCAGGAGACCTCGGTATGCAAAGATTCGTCTTCCAGGAAAGCTTCAAACTCGTACTGGCCGACCTCATAAAAACAAAAACCTCAAGAACTCCCGACTTCGGCATGAAAATGCCCGACATTCAAGAAGGTTTTTAAAACTTTACGGAATTATAGAGACTATTCAATGCAGGGGTACTCAAGCGGCCTAAGAGGCAGGGTTGAGGGCCCTGTGGATTAGTTCCTTCGCGAGTTCGAATCTCGTCCCCTGCACCAAATCAATGCGCAATAGGTTTTAGAACCTGTAAACAAGAATAAGGACGTTTTAGCCAGCCAGATGCTAAAGCCCCAAAATTTAACAGTCTTTACCTCTTTTAAGAGTAAATTTCTTATTTGCTCTCTGAGCCACTCTGCCTTCGAGTTATAACCTGAATTGGCTTATCTCGCCTCAAAGGCTTAGTAAACCTCTTTTTCAAGTTGGGCTTTTATCTCAAGCTCTATTTTCGGCATTTTAGCACCTCCAAAAAGCAACATTTATATATATTAAGGATTTCAATATATAGATATTCGATATATGGTGAAGAACATGGAAGATCAAAAGATAAAGAAAGTTGTAAGAGATGCATACGGGAAAATTGCTAAAGAAAAAACCGGTTGCGGGTGTGGTTGCAATTCATGCGAACCAGACACAGAACAATTTGCCAAGTCAATAGGATACACCGATAAAGAGCTAGCCAATATACCAAAAGGATCAAATTTGGGCCTAAGTTGCGGAAATCCAACTGCAATAGCCAATCTAAAGGAAGGTGAAACCATACTTGATTTAGGTTCAGGTGCCGGATTTGATTGTTTCTTGGCAGCATCAAAGGTAGGCAAGAATGGAAAGGTCATTGGAGTAGACATGACTCCCGAAATGATTGAAAAGGCAAGAGCAAATGCGGAAAGAAACGGAATAAAGAATGTTGAATTTAGGCTCGCAGAGATCGAACATCTGCCTATAGCAGATAACTCGGTAGATATCGTTATTAGCAATTGTGTTATCAACTTGTCAGCAGACAAATCAAAAGTTTTTGGAGAAATCTTCAGAGTGCTAAAATCTGGTGGCAGAATATCAATTTCAGATATTGCTCTTAAAAAAGAGCTTCCTAAAGAAATCAAGAAAAGCATCAAGGCATATGTTGGTTGTATCGCAGGGGCAATACTTATTGACTCATATAAGAAACTGGCTGAAGCCTCAGGGTTAGCAGATGTCAAAATTACAATCAAAGGCACATCCGGTTGTGTTGATTCAGATACAAAAGACCCGATAGGAAGAACAATATTGGACAGCTTAGGAGACAATGAGTCTCTGGAAGATTATGTAGTCAGTGTTAGTGTTGAAGGTTATAAACATGAACATAAATTGGGATAGGTCCTTGATGCTGGGCCTGGTTAAGTTATACATCTTAGCCATACTTAATGAAAATAAAAGGCACGGATATGAAATAATAAAAGAGTTGGAGAAAAAAACAAAAGGATGCTGTAATGTTTCAGTCGGTTCAATATACCCTGCATTAAAAGAGCTTGAAACCATGAGATTAATAAAAGGCAATAATAAAAATGTTGAAGGTAGGAAAAGGATAATATACGATATAACAGAAGAAGGCAAGAACACCTTGAATGAAGGAATAAAAAAATGGTATGAGTTCAACGATGCGACAGAAGCATTGTTTAATAACACTAACAAATAGCGGGTTCGAATGCTGGTTCGAATATCTTACACAGCACCACAAATCTTTATATACCACAGATACCATATATTACAAGGTGATTATATGGTACAAGCATATTGCGTTAAATGTAAAGCAAAAAGAGAGATGAAAGACCCGCAACAGATAACAATGAAAAACGGAAGGAAAGCAACCAAAGGCACATGTCCTGT
>JAHWHD010000042.1 GCA_019323525.1 Candidatus Woesearchaeota archaeon | reverse complement strand
GGTTTTGAGGAAGGAAAGGCTATGATCAAGTGCTTCGAGGATGGCGACAAAGTTGCTGTTCTAGTAGCAGGTTATACCGGAACTGACACAAGAGCTGCAGCAAGGTATCTAGCTAACTACGGAGACCACCAGGACAAGTTCCTTAAGGCTACAAACGAGATTAGCTTAAGCGTAACAAGCTTGGACTCAGTAACAGCTACAATACCAACAGCTGACTAAAAAGGTTAAAACCTTTTTTTTCTTTCTTTTTTCTTTTTCTTTGATAAGCTTTTTATAGAACAATTGGAATTATTCTAATAATGAAGCTGGTTAAGATTGATAAAGAATCAGGAATACCTCTCTTAGGAGCTATTGCCTTTGGTATAATCGATAGAGGGACTAACTTGATACAGGTTCGTCCTACCTCTGTCTGTAATCTCTGTTGCCCTTTCTGTTCAGTTGATGCAGGTCCTTGCAGTAAGCTGCACAAGGTTAATTACGAGGTTGAGGTTGGCTATCTACTTGGCTGGGTAAAAGAGGTATGTGCGTTTAAAGGTCCTGGTGTAGAAGCTAATATCGATTCTGTTGGTGAAGCTACTTGTTATAAGAATCTTTTAGGTTTGGTTAAAGGTTTGAAAAAGATTAAAGAGGTTTCTTTCATTTCAATGCAGACCAATGCTTGTTTTTTGAGCAGAAATATGGTAGATGATCTTGTTAAGGCTGGTCTTGGTCGCATTAATCTTTCAATACATGCTCTTGATAAGGACAAGGCGCGGTTATTGGCAGGGGTTAAAGAGTACGATGTAAAGAAGATAATGGAGATTGCAAAGTATATTGCTGGTAAAAATATTGATCTGATATTAACACCAGTGTGGATACGTAAGGTTAATGATGAAGATGTTATTTCTATAATTGAGTTCGCTAAATCGATTGGAGCTCGTTTGGGTATACAGAAGTATGAGGAGTACAAGTACTCTCGTAAGATGAAAAAGGCTAAGCAGATGACTTATTTTAAGTTTTACAGACAGCTTAAGCAGTGGGAAAAGGAGTTTGGTGTTGATTTAGTGTTGACTAGGCAGAACATGAACATTGTTAAACGTAAAAGAGTGCCTGATGTATTCTCTAAAGGGGATAAAGTTAATGTTAAGATATTGTGTGAAGGCTGGATCAAGGGACAGATGCTGGGTGTTGCTTCAGATAGGTGCGTTACAGTGAATAAATGTCTTGCTTCAGTAGGTGACATGGTCCGCGTTAAGATTGTTGAGGCAAAGAACGGGATTTATCTTGCAGATGTTCTATAGAAATGTTTATATATAAGAGCTCTTTATAGTTTTTAAATCTAAAAGGGGTAGGTAAATATGAAAAAGAGCGTGTATTTAGTATTAATGCTGTTGTTAATAGGGGTTGTTTGTGGTCTGAGTTCTTTTACTAATAGTGGTGATGTTGTTCTTACTTTCACAGGAGATAGTTATCAATCTACAGATATAACGCTTCCTGGTAATGCTTATGTTTTAAGTGCTACTATGACGTTTAATGGGCAGTTGAGTGAGTGGGAGGTTGTTACTTATTATTCATTTTTGAACGATCCAGTTAGCGGAAAGCACATAAACCCAGATGCCTGGTTAATTACTGACGAGGATACTGATGCGGTATATCTAATTCAACCTTCATCAAACACTTCTCTAAAATCTACTGCTATTTCCTTAAGCGATCCTACTGATGCACTATATTATAATGATGAATTATGGTTTATTTCGGACTCTAACAATAATCGAGTTATTCTTTATAATGTGACAAGTGATTCAGTTGAATGGACTTATTCAGTCACTGATCCAAGTGACGTTGATATTATTGAGAATACTGACCTGATTTTAGTAAGTTCGTGGTCTGGTGCTCATGTTCTTTTGATTAACACTACCTCTGGCCAAGAAACCGGTCTAAATATTACATCAAATATCGGGGCAGTTTATGATGCCGAGTATCTGTCAACGGATTTGTGGTTAGTTGCGGATAATTCCGGTGGTGGACGAATTAAAGCTATGGATCCCAATACTGATACCATACTTTGGCAATATGCTATAACCGAGCCTAGAGATATAGATTACTTAGGCGACAATCTTACTTTGATTGCTAGTAATTCAATTCCAAATTCATTGGTTTTTCAGTTTAATATGTCAAATGGCGAATACTTATTGAACTATTCTGATGTGACAGAACCAAGGGATGCAGAAGTAGTTACTGATTTTGAATGGTTAATTACAGATAAATCTGGTACAAGAAAAGTTTCTTTAGTCAAAAAATACTACCCAACAAACCCTACACTAGACATAACTAATGACAGTGATATTGAATGGACTGGTCCTGCTGAGTTTAGTGCTGTGGCTACAGTTAATGACGCAGACGGTTTTAGTGATGAATTAAATGATTATCTTGATTTGTTGGACGATGACAATACAAACCATAGTGTTCCTCTTGTTTTTCATTCAGATACAAGTGGAGTGATTAATATTACAAATGTTAATGTTGTTTATAACCAAAAGCCAAACTTGACAATTACTTCACCTAATGGTGGAGAGTATTGGTCAGGTGTTAACAACATTTCCTGGGACCACTACGATGATGATAACGGTTTATTGAATGTCACTTTATACTATTGGAATGTTACTTCAAGTCAATGGGATTATCTTGATTTTATTGCAGACTTGCCAATAGGTCCTCAAAATTATTCTTGGAACACTGTTGCTTTTGTTGACGACAATAATTACCTAATAGGTGCGAATGTAACAGATGGTATCAATTCTTTCTGGGACGAATCAGATTCAGACTTCACTATAGACAACTCAATCCCTGGAATCGTTATCGATATGGACGATGTCTATTACAGGAACGATGTTAGTGTTTATGCTAATGCTACTGACAATTACGGGATTAACCTTGTGAATGCAACGATTGAATGTCCTGGCGAGAGTCCTGTTACGATGGTTCTTGAGAATGTTTCTGCAATCAGGTGGCAGAATGTTACGAGCCTGATCAATTTCGGTTCTGGAACATGCACAGTTACTGTTGATGCTCAAGATTTAGCTGGTAATGTTAATACCACAACAAAGACATTTGATCTTAAGATTGGGATGGAGCTATCTATTCAACTTTCAAACTCTAATCCAAACCAGAACGCAGCAGTGTCTGCTTATGGATATGTTTATTATGATAACGGTACATTGGCAGATAATAACACATTAGTGAATGTTAGTTACCTAAGCACAGATTATGCTACTACAACTAATGCTTCAGGTTATTATACTACTTCGTTCACTGCAACGTCTAGCGGCACTGTGTACGCTTATGTGTATGAAAACGGAGAGACATTTAGCAACTCAACATCGTTGACTGTCCAGACTGGCGGCGGTGGAGGAGGCGGAGGAGGTGGCGGTAGCACTTCATCGTGCGGAGACTCTGTCTGCGAATTGAACAGAGAAACTTGTTCATCTTGTCCTAAAGACTGTGGTGAATGTCCTCCAGTCGGCATGGTCAGTCTTGTTGTTCCTGACAACGGTCCTAGTGACTCTGCTTTTATCACTGAAGGTGAACAGGACGAAGAAGGTGAAGAAAAGAATTCAGGTATTGTTGAGCAGGTTCCTGATGAACCTTTAGAGATTCTAGAGCCTGAGCCTGTTGAAGATAACCTCGCAGCAGGTATGGGTTTTGGAGTGTTTACAGATTTCCTTAAAAATCCAAGAACATTGATAGTATTTGCAATCATTGTAGCTATTATTGCTACCCTGTTATTGACAGGTTTTAAGAAACGAAAAAAAGAGGATTTCCTCAAAGAGTTTGGAGATTAAATTGCTTGAGCACCTCCTGAGGATTAACAAGATAGGGAAACGGCATTATTTTGCATTACTCCTAGGTTTTGCATATGCCTTGATCGGTGCAGTTACAGCTTTCTTCTTATTCAGGGATTTTATGTCACTGGCAATGTTGTTCCTGACAACTTTGTTGTTGGTCCCTACCTTGATGGCGTATCTTGGCAAAGAAGAGAGGATTGAGAGGAAAGTCGGTCTAAGACATTTTTTCAGGAACCATAAAGATATTCTGGAGACTTACTTGTTTATCTTTCACGGAGTGTTCTTGGGATATTTACTTATAGGGTTTTTTGCTCTGGGTGTTAGCTATGACGTTAACGAGTACCAGTTCGATTTTTTACGTTCTAGAGGCATAGTGCCTGAAGGTGTGAGTGTTGTTCCTGAAAGTACACTGGCACAGGTTGGAGGTGTTCTAGCAAGGAACCTTACAGTTGACCTTGTAGCTTTTATACTGTCTATTGCTTATGGAGCAGGAGCTATATTCTTGATAGTGTATAACGCTTCGATATTCTCGTCTTTCATAGTGTTACTCATACGTTACCTTTCAACTACAACTGCACATGCAACAGCCATATTCAGTACAATGCTGATACATCTGGTGCCTGAGATTTCAGGGTTCTTACTGGCAGCTATCGCAGGCGGCGTTATTTCAAAGGCTTTGACAAGAGAGAGGTTTGGAAGTGACAAGTTTAGGAACGTAGTAAAAGATGCTACTGTGCTGTTCCTTATATCTGTTGTTTTAATAGTATTGGCTGCTTTCCTTGAGATATACGTTACCAGGGGCGTATTTAGGATGTTCTAGGTTTGATATAGAGCTTTATATTTTTTCACCATACAAATATTTATATATCTTGATACATCCTGGTTTGTGGGGGTAAAATGGGAGAAGATATCAAGATTACTTATGAAACTATCTTCGAACTTCTAAGGAATGAGAGGAACAAGCCTGAGCTACAGAAGTTAGAGGATACGTATTTCCAGGATATAGTTAGCTATCTTAATGAGAAGACCAAGGTTACTCTGAATTCTGACGAACTTTTTGCAGAGAATGAACGTCTAAAGACTGAGAAACAGATACAAAATATTAAAAGGATGCTGCGGGATCTTTATGATAAAAGAGAGTCTAAGATTGTTACAATGGCCTTGAACAAGGCAAGGACTGGTTCTAATATCATTGATACTTCAGCTTTATTGAAAGAAGAGAAAGAGTTGTTTGAATCTCTTTGCGACATCTTTTCACGGTTCAGGAAGGATGTCCTGCTAAGCTTGGTGAACGCAAAAGTTCCTGAGCTTAAGAAGGTTGTAGTGAATGTTGAGGATAAGCTGGTCGAAGTTTCTGAATCGAACGATGCTCAGGAGACAGGCAACAAGATGGTCCGGTTCTTGCATGCTGTCCCTAAGTTTGTAGGAAAAGATCTTGAGGTTTACGGTCCTTTTGATGAAGAGGATGTAGCTAACCTTCCTGGTGAGATAGCTGATATTCTTGTTTTAAAGCAGAGGGCTGAGGAGATCAAAGGTGGTTGAAAAATTTAAATAAAAAAAATTATTTATTTGCCCTTTCAATTGCTTTATCAAGAAGTTTATGTGCTGCATCAACAAATATGTCGAGGTCCTTGCAAGGTTTTAGCCTGCCGTTGTCGTCGCTTTCTATATTCCCGCCTCTGATATGTAAGGTTCCTTTTATTCTTCTCTCAAATTCTGCGTATTTAGGATCCTTGTCAGGAAATATTGCATGGCCTCCTCGATGATAGCTAAGCGATATTATGCTCATTGCGCCTTGCAAATACATTGGTTCCTCTGGTTTGTCGAAAATCTTTATCTCCCCAGAAATCTCTCCTGCAGCACACTGTTCTCTTATGTTTAATCCGATATAGGTTTCAACTGCCATGCTGTTATAAGTTTAAAGCAGGTTTATATCCTTTTTTGTGTTTTAATATATATACCCAACAGTAAACTTTATAAACACCCTTTTTTTCTCGCTAGTACATGGTAAAGATTCCTAAGACAGTCAAAAGGTTATGTAAATACTGCAAGAAACATACAGAACATAAGGTTTCACAGGCTAAGCGTAGAGGTCCTAACACTGCTAACCCTGGCGGAAAGAGTGCAAAGTTCAGGACAGGGTTTGGTAAAGGTTTTGGTAACCTTGGCAGGTACGGTTCAAAGCCAGCTATCAAGGATTTTAAGATGACCGGGAAAAAGACTTCAAAGCATCTAGACTTAAGGTATACATGTTCTGTCTGTAAAAAAACTGCGGTTCCAAGGAACGCTTTTAGAGCAAAACGTCTGGAGTTAAAGTAAAGATTCTGGGGTGTGTACAATGAAAGAACTTTCAAGTAAATATGTTAAGATTAGATGTCCTAAATGTAAGAACGAGCAGATTACATTTGGCAAGGCTTCAACTGAGGTAAAGTGTCTTGTCTGCGGCAAAGTTTTGGCTAATCCTACAGGCGGCAAGGTAAAAATCAAGGCAAGGGTTTTAGAGGTACTTGAATAAATGTTATACAGAAAAACTGGCAAGCCGCAGGAAGGTGAAATCCTTCTATGCACAATTACAAAAATATATCATCATTCTGTTTTTGCTAACCTTGACGAGTATCCAGGGTTGAGCGGTATGATACATATCTCTGAGATCGCTCCAGGAAGGATAAGGAATATCAGGGATTATGTTGTTGAAGGTAAGAAAGTTATCTGTAAAGTCCTGAAGATACACGAGGATAAAGGCCATATTGACCTTTCCTTGAGAAGGGTTAATGAAAGCCAGAAACGTGCTAAGAACGATTTCATTAAACAGGAACAGAAATCTGAGAAGATTGTTGAGTTTGCTGCAAAAGAGTTGAAAAGAGATGTAAAGGATATGTATAGAAAGATAGCAGCAAAAGCTTTTCCAAAGTTCGAATCCCTGCACGACCTGTTTTTTAGTTTTGTTCAGGAGGAATACGACCTTAAAGAGCTTGGACTTGACAAGGAGTTTACAGAAAAGTTAGCAGAGATAGTCAGGCAAAGGGTTAAACCTCCAGAGGTTGAACTTTCTGGTAATATCTCTATAATCAGCCATGCTTCAGATGGTGTTGAGGTTGTAAAGACTGCTTTACAAAAAGCTGAGGCTAAGGGCAAAGACATGACAGAGATACGTTACCTTGGAGCAGGGAAGTTTAAGATTTCTGTAACAAGTTCTGATTTTAAAGAAGCTGAGAAAGTGCTTGAAAAAGTTGTAGATGCTGCTGTTTCGTACGCTGAAAAAAATGGTGCTGAAGCTACATTTGAAAGAAGCAAGGCGAAAGCGTAATGGCAAAACATATTCTTAAATGTCCTAAGTGCGGAAAGTATACAATGAAAGATGAATGTTCTGAATGTAAAGTCAAGACTGTGCAGGTTAAGCCTGCGAAGTATTCTCCTGAGGATCCTTATGGCGGGTATAGAAGGAAAGCTAGAGAGGAAGGGTTGAAGGAGAAAGGTTTGATTTGATTTTTTGGTCTCACTAACTTTCTTAAAAATCTTTGCATATACATTATATAATCTTTTGTAATGTTTAGTTTGCACTATTCAAAACTTTTTTAAACAAGGTTGTGTTTTTAGATAATAGATGTGGAAATTGAATAGAGTAATAAAGAGGGTACCTAAGCTTAATGATCCTATACTTATAGAAGGTTTGCCTGGTATCGGTAATGTGGGTAAGGTGGCTATAGATTTTATAATCGACCATCTTAACGCTAAAAAGCTCTACGACATATTCAGTTATACGTTTCCTCATTCGGTTTTTGTAAATGAAGATAATCTTGTTGAGCTTCCAGTGATTGAGATGTATTATAAGAAGTTTGGCAATGGCAGGAGAGACCTTTTACTTTTAGCAGGAGATGTCCAGCCAATTGACGAGGTAAGTTCTTATGAGTTCTCTGATAAGGTGCTTGACATTCTGCAGGAGTTTAATGGTAAAGAGGTGATCACTTTAGGAGGTATTGGTCTACAGAGCATACCTAAGAAGCCTAAGGTTTTCATGACTGGAAATGATAAAAAAATAATTGACACGTATAAAGCTTCTAATGTGAACCATAACCTTTACGGTGTTGTGGGTCCTATAGTCGGTGTTTCAGGGTTATTACTGGGTCTTGCAAAGAAACGGGATATCGGTGCAGTGACTTTACTTGCAGAGACTTTCGGACATCCGATATATTTAGGGATAAAGGGTGCGAAGGAGATCCTTAGAGTCCTTGACAACAAACTTGAACTTGGTCTTGACCTTGACCAGCTAGAGAAAGAGATTAAAGAGGTTGAGAGTGCAATGCTTAAACGTAGTGATGATGTGAATGAAGCGAATAAGCATACAATGCTCGGCAAGTTAAGAAGATTGGGTAAAGATAGTAATTATATTGGTTAACTATAGAGTTTATCTGCATTCTCATACAAAATCTTGTTCTTTATCTTCCTATCACAGTCTATTCCCTCTATCCGCCAGTATTCGCTCTTGAACAGACCCCATGGGTTATCAGATGCAAAGAGGATATTGTTGATCCCTTTTGGATACTTTTTAAGCATCTCTCTTACAAGCCAAGCTGGTGCAAAACCTTTGCAGAACGAAGTGTCGCAGTAAAAATCGTGTCCTTGCTTAAGCCATTCTATAAACCTTGGCACAAAAGCAAAATGGCCTCCAGCTGACCCGCCCATGTGAACAAACTGTATCTTTAACCCTTTGCCATACTTTTCGATGAAAGGGACATAGTTTAAGATATCTGAATTGTTAGAACCAGTATGAGTCTGGATTACTAAGTCATGATCTTTAGCAGCCTTGATTATGTTCTCCATGTTTATCTTGAACTGTTTATCCCATGTCTTGGGGTCTGGTGTTATGCCTTTTGGCCAGGAGTCAGGGCTTATCTTCAAAGCTACAATCTTCTTTAAAGGCAGAGATTTTAGAACATTGGTTGTCTTTTCTGTGTTCTCTTTCAAAGGAGAAACCCATAATCCGCCGTATACATTCTCTAGTTTTGCAGAGACATCAACCACAATAGGGTTATAGACATCAAAAGGAATGTTTTGGTCAGGCGTGTAATGCGGCACTACAATTGCTTTAGTCACACCTTGATCTGTCATGTAAACTTTTTGTTCTTTTGCATTAGTAATTTCCCTGCCAACAAAAGGTTCTACTAAGTTTCCTTTCATGTTCCATTTCCCGAACTTTCCTATATGAGAGTGGCTGTCAAAGATTTTCTGCGCCATGCCTCCATTAATCCAATTCCTGAATATAAAGTTTTCCTTAACCTTTATATAGAGCCTAAAAATTCCTTTTTATCATGACAAAAATCGAGTTTTTCCCTCTGGATATCACGTATAAGATATTTAATAACAAGCCAGTTATCTACTTGTTTGGCAGGGCTGTTGATGGCCAGCAGGTCTGTGTTATCGATGAAAGTTTTGAACCTTATTTCTGGGCTGTTGTTGATGACGAAACTGTTGTAAAGGTGATTGAAAAGTTTAGTGCTGAAACTAAGCAGGGAACTGCAAAAGTGACAAGGACTGAGATGAATGCCAAAAATTACCTTGGCAAGGATGTCAAGGCGTTAAAGGTTTTTGTACAGCTGCCCTGGCAGGTTCCTGTAATAGCAAAAGAGTTAAGAGCTATTGGCGGTATTGTTTCAGTGCACGAGTTTGATATTCCTTTTGTAAGAAGATATCTGCGGGATAAAAATGTTACACCTATGACTCTTACTGAGGCAAAGGGGTTGATAGTAAACCAGGGCCTTAAAGTCATAACTTTAAACGCAGAGAGCGTAACTCATCTCAGTAATGAGACCGGAGATTTCAGGATACTTGCATTTGATATAGAGACGTATAACCCGCATGGTAAAGCTGTGATGCCTGAGCAGCATCCCATAGTCATGATAAGTCTGTACGGAAAAGACCTTAAGAAGGTCCTTACCTGGAAACGGTTCAAGACACAGAATGACTCTGTAGAGTTTTTAGATAGCGAGGTTGAGATGCTTGAACGTTTTAAAGATTTCATCACCCAGTACAGGCCTGATATTCTTGTAGGATACTATTCAGACGGTTTTGATTTTCCTTATATCGCAGTACGTGCAGAGAAGTATAAGATCAATCTTGACCTTGGACTTGACGGTTCGCAGATTAAGCTTAAGAAAGGCAGGAGATCTTCTGTCACAGTTACAGGGCTTGTGCACCTTGACATATGCAGGTTTATACAGAGAGCTTTCAGCCAAGTACTAGACACTGACACTTTTAGTCTAGATGATGTCTCCAGTGAATTGTTAGGAGAGAAAAAGCATGATGTTGATATGGACACTCTGGCTGGTGCATGGGACTCTGTATCTGATGAGCTCGACAAGTTTGCAGCTTACAATCTCCAGGATTCTAAGTTAACATATGATTTATGCATAAAATTAATGCCGAACCTTGAAGAGTTTGTTAAGTTAGTGGGTTTGACATTGTACGATATAAACGGCGCAGGTTTTAGCAGGATGGTTGAATGGTATATCATGAAACAGGCTTCAGATTATAACGAGATTGCGCCTAACAACCCGTCGTATGCAGAGACAAGGGAGAGAATGGATTCGAGGTTTAAAGGAGCTTTTGTCTTCCAGCCACAGCCAGGGCTTTACAAGGATATTGTTGTTTATGATTTCAGGAGCCTTTACCCTAGCATAATAGTGTCGCATAACCTGGGTCCGGAGACAGTAAAGTGCGAGTGCTGCGAGGGTAACTATGTTCCTTTGGAAGGTGCCAACTTATGGTTCTGTAAAAACAAGCGAGGGTTTATACCGAGCATACTTGAGGGTCTTATAACCAGACGTCTCAGGGTCAAGGAGATGATGAAATCAGCTGACCCTGCTAAAGCAGTTCTTCTCAATGCAAGGTCCAATGCCCTAAAGTTACTGTCTAATTCCTTCTATGGGTATCTTGGGTTCTATGGAGCAAGGTGGTACAGTGCAGAAGCTGCACGTTCTACAACTGCTTATGCAAGGTATTATATCAAGGACGTGATAGCTAAAGCGCAAGCTGCAGGGTTTAAGGTAATATATTCTGATACTGACAGTGTTTTCCTGACCCTTGGAGACAAGACAAAGGATGATTCAAAAGCTTTTGCAAGGGAGATAAATGAACATCTTCCAGAGCTAATGGAGCTTGAGTTTGAAGGTTATTTTCCTTCAGGTATATTTGTCTCTGCAAAACTTAGCGATTATGGTGCAAAGAAAAAGTATGCCCTGATGGATGATAAAGGTGTGATGAAGATCAGGGGGTTTGAAGCTATCAGGAGAAACTGGAGCAATATAGCTAAGCAGGTGCAGCAGAGAGTGCTAGATATAATCCTTAAAGAAGACGACACTGCTAAAGCTTTTAATTATGTTAAAAATATTATCTCAGAGCTAAGGCAGAAGACAATCGATGTCGATGATGTGGTGATATCGACCCAGCTCCAGAGGGATATTGATGACTACGAGTCAATTGGTCCGCATGTTGCAGCTGCTAAAAGGATGCGCGATAAAGGTGTTGAGGTAGGTCCAGGCACGTTTGTGAGGTTTGTGGTCACAGCTGGTAAAGGTATTGTTCGCGACAGGGTTAAACTTCCGGAAGAGATATCTGATAATGAGTATGATAGTGATTATTATATCAATAACCAGGTAGTGCCTGCAGTTGACAGGATATTTGCAGTGCTGGGTTATGATATCAAGAAACTCTTAGAAGATAAAGACCAAAGTAAGTTGAGCAAGTTTTTTTAGAAACACTTATAAATGATTTTTCTATTAATGTCTTTTATACTTTATTTTGAGGTGTTAATATGAAAAAAAGAGTGATATTTTTGTTATTATTTTTATTCTTGGCTGTTGCTGTCTATGGAGCTGTTAACTTGATATCTCCCGAAGATTCCAGCTGGTCAAATGGAAGTAATGATTCTATAGCTTTTGCGTATAACCATACATTTACTGATACCGCTAATTGTACGCTGACTATCAATTCGGTGTTAAGCGGTACTGAGCTGAATGTTGATAATGATACGCATGTAAACATATCTGCTAACCATTCTCTTACAGAGGGTGCTAACTTGTGGAATGTTTCTTGCTTTAATGGTACTGATACTGTTGAGTCTGCTACGATTACATTGAATGTTGATACTAACAGTCCTACTTCAACTATAAGCAGTCCTTCAACAGGTGACTGGACAACTGATACAACGCCAGAGGTAGTTTTTACTTTAACTGATAATCTAGATAGTACATTGGCATACAATCTGTATGTTGCAGGTTCTGTAGATGGCTCAGGCACCGCATCAAATGATACTGCTATATATGTTAATCTTAGTGCATTGACAGATGGGCAGTATAGTATTATGGCTGAAGCCACAGATGAAGCTGGTAACTCTGTTAATTCCACTGCTATTACATTGAACGTTGACACTGAAAACCCAGCCATAACTATGACTGAGCCCACCAATACATCAACAACTTCATCTTCAAATGTTACATTGAACTTCACTATAACTGACAACCTTGACACTGTGCTTAATTATTCTGTTTATCTCGATGGTGCAGTGAATGAAACAGGGACAGCTATTAATGATACTGCTGAGACTGTGATAATCGTGTTAGATACAGAGACCAGTTATGACTGGCTTGTAGAGGTTCTTGATGAAGCAGGTAACATGTTTAACTCTTCTCTTTACACATTTACAACTCCTGACGAGACTGTTCCTACTCTTTCTCTCCCAAATGCAGCAGAGTCTGCTGAGTCAGCTACGATCACATGGACAAGTAGTGAGAATGCAAATTCCTCAGTTAATTATGGTACAACAGTAGCTCTAGGTACGAAATCAGGATCTGCAACACTCACTACAAGCCACAGCATTACAATCACGGGTTTGTCAGAGACAACAACTTATTATTATGCAGTTACAAGCTGCGATGCCTCTAATAACTGTGATACAAGTGCGACTTATAATTTTACGACAGCAATAGGAGACAGCGGCGGCTCGTCAGGTGGTAGCAGCGGAGGGTCTGGGGCTGTTGTTTATCCGCAAGGCGATCTCCTTGATTCAGATGGTCTGAGTTTTACAATGTACAATGGCAAGATTGCTGCATTCAGGTTAGATGGGGAGAAGCATGTCATTTACATGAAAGAGCTAGAAGCTGGTATAGCTACATTCGAGTTTACTGAAGATGGTTTTGATGTTGAGCTAAAGAATGGTGATACAGAGTACCTTGACCTTGATGAAGACGGTGATGATGATGTAGAACTTAGTGTTGTAGGGATTAATGGCAAGTTTGTATCAATTGAGCTTAATACAGTACCAATAGAAAAGAGCTTATTTGACAGGCTTAGTGGTGAGACAGAGCCAGTAGTACAGGATTCTGTTGAGGTTTCTGATTCAACGGATGAGCCTGTGAGCACTGTTACACAGCCCATTCATCCCCAACAATCGCCAGTAACAGGAGCAGTAGTTATAGACTCTAAAGCTACAGGAAATACTGCTGTTATAGTTATAGTAATTGCAGCATTAGCCGGGTTAGTCTATTGGAAATACCCAAGAAACCCTAAAAAGCACAGTGAGCATTTTCCAGATTCTATTGTAGGTAATAAAAAACAATAACCTTTTTATACTTTCTTTTCTTAATATTATTCCTTTGAGAGGTGATCTAATATCGGGGTGATGGAGCTAGATTCGTATATGAAGAATATTGTGAGTACCACTGTGGGTTCTGTCATTCCTAGGAATACTGATATCTGTAAAAAGAAAAAGTCAATAAAACAGATAAAAGAAGACGTTTATGATCTTCTTGATGTTGAAGAGATTATTGAAGAGTTCAGGAAAAGCTATACTTCTAAGTTACAGGAGTATGTTAACTTGATAAATAAGCTTGAAAATGTTGAGAAAAAACGCGTAAACAAGATGCTTGCTGATCTTAAGTTCATCACAAAAGAGATTGCAATGAAGCAGCTAATCAACTCTAACCTTGAAGGACTTGCAAGTTACCTTGCAAGGTTGAAGGTTACTTTTCTTACAAAGGATATGGTTATTGCTAAAAAGATTCTTATAAAGTTTACAAAACAAAAAGACATGAACCTTTACTATGTGAAAGACGAGATTGAGGATTTTAGTTCTAAGCTTGACCAGCTTGAAAAGGTTTATATGAAGTTTATACATACTATCAATTCTATATCGCGCTCTCTAGAGCACAGGGTTCTTTTGAATCATGATGGGGTTCATAAGATAGATTCTATGAGGGTTCTTGTTGCTAAGCAGAGCGAGATGCTTTATCATATAAGGTGCACGTTTATTGAGCTTTGTAATGAGTTAAAGGATAAGGAATGTAAGAAGCTGTTAAAGGACTTTGATTTATAAACCAACACAATATTTATAAATGAACAGCGAATTCTATTTTTAAAATGGTTAGAAGCTATAATCCTCTTGAGATTGAGCCAGAGATACTTGAGTTCTGGATTGAGAACAAGATATGGGAACAGGCAAGGGACAAGAATAAAGGTAAAAAGACATTCTATTTCTTGCAAGGTCCTCCTTATACATCTGGAAGACTGCATATGGGCCATGCTTGGAACAATTCTTCAAAGGATTTTGTGCTAAGATACAAAAGAATGGCTGGGTTTGATGTCTGGGACAGGGCAGGTTATGACATGCACGGCTTGCCAACAGCGCATAAGGTAATGGCAAAGCACGGCTTCAAGGATAAGCATGATATTGAGAAGTATGGCCTGGATAAGTTTGCTAAAGAGTGCATGGAATGGTCAACTGAGAAAGCCAAGGTCATGGACGATGACCTTAGAAGGTTAGGCATATGGATGGATTATGATAACGCTTATTATCCTATCACTACGACTTACATGGAAGGTGAGTGGTGGCTTATCAAGAAAGCGCACGAGAATAATAGGTTGTATGAAGGTCTTAGGACATTAAGCTGGTGCGCTAGCTGTCAGACAGCTCTTGCAAAACACGAGCAGGAGTATGAGGAGGTTACTGATAAATCTATTTTCCTAAAGTTTCCTGTGAAAGGTAAGCAAAAGGAGTTCTTGGTAATATGGACAACTACGCCTTGGACAATTCCTTTTAATCTAGGTATAATGGTGCATCCTGAACTTGATTATGTAAAAGCCAAGGTAAAGGACGAGTTCTGGATACTTGCTAAAGGATTGGCAGCGCCTGTTGTTCAGTCATTTACTGACGAGATGTTGAATATTGTAGAAGAGTTTAAAGGTGCTGAGCTAGAAGGGATGGAGTATGTGCATCCTTTGGAGACTGAGATTAAAGCTTATGCTGAGATGAAGAAAGAGCATCCTAAGCTGCATACAGTTGTACTTTCAAATGAGTATGTTGACCTAAGCGCCGGTACAGGGCTTGTACACATGGCTCCTGGATGCGGTCCAGAGGATTATGAGGTTGGTCATAGGAACAATATCCCGCCTTATAACACTTTGAAAGAGAACGGTGTTTTTGACGATACGATGGGTAAGTTTTCTGGTTGGACTGCTAAGAAGGACGATCATAAATTTATTGAAGAGCTTGAAAAGACAGGATACTTGATAGCAGTCACAGATGTTGAGCATGATTATGCGCATTGCGAAAGGTGCCATAATCCGATTGTGTATCGGACAACAAAGCAGTGGTTCTTTAAAGTCGAGGATGTGAAGGATGAGCTGGTAAAGGCAAATGAAGAGATTGCATGGGTGCCTGATGCTGGAAAGAATGCAATGCGCGGATGGCTTGAACATCTTAGGGATAACAGTATAACTAAACAAAGGTTCTGGGGTACTCCTGTACCTATCTGGAGGTGTGAGTGCGGTCATTATGATGTTATAGGAAGTGTGCAAGAGTTAAAAGACAAAGCTGGCAAAGTCCCAGAAGATCTTCACAAGCCATGGATTGACGAGATAACAATACCCTGTGATAAATGCGGCAAGCAGATGAATCGTATACCTGATATTCTGGATGTATGGATAGACGCAGGAACAGCTTCATGGAACTGTCTTGATTACCCTAAGAGGGATGATTGGTTCAATAAATGGTGGCCTGCTGATTTTATACTTGAAGCAAAGGAACAGGTGCGCGGATGGTTTAACATGTTGATGGTTGCTAGCATGGTAGCTATGAACAAGCCAATATCGTTTAAAGCGTGTTACATGCACGGCATGCTTACAGATGTTGAAGGTGTTAAGATGTCAAAGTCACTGGGAAATGTGATATCTCCTTATGAGATCATTGACAGGCACGGAGCTGACACTCTTAGGACATATGTGTGTGCAACACCTGCTGGCGAAGATATAAATTTTAGCTGGGACGAGGCAAAGCTAAAACACCGTAATCTTACAATACTATGGAACGTGCACAAGTATTTATTGGATTTAGCAAATGAACTTGGCAAGAATCCTTTTACATTAACTCCTGATCTTGGACTAGAAGAGAAATTTATTCTTTCAAGGTTGCATTCTACAATTAAGAGGCAGACCGAGATATTTGACAAATATCTGATAGACCTTGCACCTGGTTGTGCTGAAGCTTTGTTTTTGGAGCTTTCAAGGACATATATTAAACTTGTAAGGGATAAAGCTTCGCTTGGCACAGAGAAAGAGAAGGAAGCAGTGCTCTCAGCAATCGCTAATGTGCTTATCGACCTGCTAAAGATATTTGCGCCTGTCGCGCCTTTTATCACTGAAGCGATCTATCAGAACTTAAGAAAACGGTTTGACCTGAAAGTCCAAAGTATACACCTTTGGCAGTGGCCTAAGTATGATGAGAGCATGATTGATGTTGAGCTCGAGGCAAGCATGAATATAAGCCAGGTAATAATACAGGCAGTGCTTGCGTTAAGGGACAAGGCACAGATAGGGTTAAGATGGCCTTTGAATGAGGTAGTGATCTCAACAGAGAATGATGATGTTAAACAAGCAATCGATGAACTGGGAGAGATTATAAAGGTGCAGACTAATGTTAAGAATGTCCTTGTGAATAGGTTGCAGGGCGTTGTTGAGAAGGTAAAACCTGATTTTGCAAAGATCCAGCCTGAGTTTAAGGAGAAAGCTGCGCAAATAATTGCGCATCTGACAACTACTTCGACAGAAAGTATACTAAAACATATAAAGGAGAATGGCGCTTACACATTCGATGTTGAGGGTGAAAAGGTTTCGATCAAGCAGGACCATCTGATTACTATCCGAGAGGTTCCTGCTCCGTACAATGATATTGATTTCAGGTTTGGTACTATTTACCTTAACATTGAACAGGACGAAGATTTACTTGCAGAGGGTTTTGCAAGGGAACTTATGCGAAGGGTGCAAGAGCTTCGTAAGAAAGCAGGGCTTAGCAAGTCTGACAAGGTTAAATTAATGGTTGATGCAGGAGATCTTAAGAATGCGTTCGAGAAACATGCTGAGTTGATCAAGGAGAAGTGCGGTGCTGTTTCGTTAGACTTTGGCGCTGTAGGTTTTGCAAACAAAGTTAAAGAAAAAGTAAAAGGTAAGGAGTTTGAGATTGGGGTTGAGAAGGTTTAATCTTTAATATTTGATACATTTATTTTGGTTGGTGATAATATGGAAAGGCCGCTAGATGCTTTGCAAAAAGGGAAGATGGTTCTAGTCGAAACAGTAGATGGCAAGAAGTTTAAAGGTAAATTGGCTGCTTTTGATCTTTATCTTAACATTGTGTTAGAAGATGTTGAGTTAGAGGATGGAACTAAGAAGGACTGGGTGTTTTTGAAGAGTTTGTATGGGTTTGTTGTGGTTTAAGCAAAACTTTTATATAGTAATTCTCTCTTAAATTATTTAATCAGAAACCCTTTCGCTTGTAACCTTGGGTTTGTTTTATTCAGGCGGCGGTTTATTTAATCATTAAAAGAGGTGTCACAATGCAGACTATTTCAAAGGATAGTCCCTTGGTTGAGGTTACTTTAAGAAGGTATGAAAAGCCGAGCGCTAATGATCGCGATTTAGTAAGGAAGCTTTGTTTAAGCACAGGATTGCTTCAGCCAGGAGATTCAAGAGATGTTGTTGTTGATGTTCTATACGTGTTACTCGGGGCTTTCAAGGAAAAGAAAGAGATGAACTCTGAAGAGGTCAGGGATTCTGTCATACAGTTAAGGAAAAGGTTTAACCTTCCAATACTAGGTGTTGCCTCATCTAACATTAGAAGACAGCTGAAACGTCTAAGAGACATGTACTTGGTTGAAAAGAATGTTAATAATTATAGGATTACTGAGTTTGCTTTTTTGACAGAGACGTTTGAAGAAAAGGTTGAAAGGTTCTTGCTGAGCCAGGTTTTGTCAAGGGTTAAGGAGTATTACAAGGAAGTTGATGAGAAGTT
>JAHWHD010000041.1 GCA_019323525.1 Candidatus Woesearchaeota archaeon | reverse complement strand
TTAGGTCCCATAACGGCCTTGATGCATGGCTCATGAACCTCTTTGGATTAAAATATATACTCGACACAGTCGCTTCCCAAGCAGGCATGGAACCAGGCCCAATAACAGTCTTCAGCCATTCCATGACAATCAACCCTGATAAATACGAATACGCCAGAACACTTGCAGAGAAACGTACTGTAGAGTATCTTTTCCAGAACGAACAAGACCCTAACGGTTACAGCGAGTACGCTGTAGAGGATGGAGATATTGTTGTAAGGTTTTTCCTAGACGGTGTCCAGATAAGAGACTATCGCGGAAAGAGTGCAGAACTGCTAAGAAAACAGATCGAAAGGGACAATGCAGTATCTTCCATTGGCCACGCAATGTACATCGGCCACATGATAGCTAAGCTGGAATCTAAAATAAATTCTCAATCTCATAAATCTCAGTGATATGAAAGTCAGCTAAAGGATCTTTCTCTCTATTGACAAGGACTGTTTTTATCTTGGAAAGTTTTTCATCATTCTTTATTGGATGTACATCTGCAGCAGCATTATCTCCTACATAAACGCACTGCTCAGGTTTGGCACCAGTAGCTCTTAGCCATTCATGGAACGGACTTGAATCCTTTTTAACAGCAGAGTACATGACAAAATCAAACAATTCGATTGGAATGCCAAGACATTCAAGTATTTTCTTAGCAGAGTTTGGCTCTCTTCCTGTAAGCAAATCAAGCGTGTGGCCTTTTTCTTTTAATCTGTATAATACATTAAGCAATCTTTCATCCTTAGAAAGATATGGTGCTACATCTGTCTCTTGCAAAGCCTCCCATATGAGGATTTTAGGTTTTTCAATACCAAGAGACCTTACAGCTCCGCTATGGCTTCCAGTCTCTTCCAGAACTTTATTGATCCTTTCGACTGCTTCCTCAGGGCTTAAGTTTGAAGCTTCAGCAGCCTTGATGCATATCATCTTCATAATGCCTTCTCTCATATCATCAGACTGCTTATACAAGGTATCATCAACATCAAAACAGATTCTCATAACACTAGCGATTCACTCATGTTATATAATTCTTTCCATCACTCTTTAATCCTCACAAAACCTATTTATATGTAGAAACTTTTCAGATATTAGAAAAGAGGTGGGCTATATGAAAGAAAAAAAAGTAAGCTATGACGCGCAGAGGAACTGCAAAAAACTAAATGAATTCTTTGGTGACGGCGACTAAATTCCCATTCTCAACCGATCTTAAGAACCTTTTCTCTTGACTTAAACCCAGAAACAATCTCAACATCCTTCTTCAACAGTTTCTTAAAGAACTTAACAATCTCAGTATTTGCCTTACTCTTCTCAGGCTGAGCATGGACATTCAATTTAACAACACCCTCATCAACACCAGTAACCTCTGTCTTTGGAGAATTTGTTTTAACTTTTATTTTTAGATGATTATTTTTGATATACTTATTAATGTCCATAATAGAATAATATCTTATCGATTATTTATGTTTATCGTTATCCAGGTGCCCTTTGCTGATTGTTGCAGAGTCCTGGCCTTTGTATCTTGAATCTAGTTTTTCTTCATGTTCATAAGCAGCAGCTAACGGTTTTAGTTGCAGTTCTGTCAATCTCATGCCCGGCTTGATAACCATCTTGATTCTTGCCCAGTTTTCAAACGTAACCTTTCCATAGAACCGCGGAAAAGGATCAATCCATGGAGCATTTGCATGCATCCACTGCCCACCAGGCAACCCAATCGGTCCTAGCCCAAAAGCATAACCCGGACAATAAGAGTCATGCGGCTTAACATATCCTATCAACTCCTTTGGTATCTTTACTTTCTCTCTGCTTGACGCGATATAGAACCTTCCTACGTCAAGCCATAGGCCATTCGATATGTCAACAGTCTCAAAATTCTTGCCAGTATCCTCTTTAGGGTCTATAGTTCCTCCAGTATACAAATGCACAAGAGAATCCATTGTTAATGTAAATCCTGAGTGATCTAACATTGCTCCTTTAGCGATCTCTGCATAACTACCTAGTTCTTTAATTACACATCCGCACAACTCGAATGCCTCTTGATTAATACACCTTATTTGTGCAGGAGCATCTCCTGGTCTAAGTATCACAGATGTGTTACACGTTCCCATCTGGATTCTTAACTTTCCATGAAACTCGTACGCCGATATCTTCAGTTCATCAATCCAATCAGCGTTGCAGTACACTCCATACCTTGCCCAACTACTTCTCGAACTCACGACAGCCTTCAAACCTTCACGTTTATGCACCTCTTCAACAGTTTCAGCTTCATAGCTCTGATTAGGATTTAATATCCATTTACCATCCACTGGTTGAATCTCTTCAAACATCTCATCAGGATCATAAACTATATCGTCAATAACAATCTTTGGTTTAAAATCAGCCCTTCTTCTAAACAGCCTGGCAACTCTAATATCGATAGAAGTAGCACTAAACTCGCCTCTATCCTTTACAACAAAACTTCCTTCATGCTCTGCTTGTTCCAGAGCTTTCTTAGGCAAAACCCCCCAAAACATAGAATGTGGTATCTTAAGAAATTATATAAAAATTATCAATCTCTACTACCTATACTCTCTCCATGTATGCTTGCACTTCTCGCATCTGAAGAACTTAGTCTCTGCTTCATCTCCTGCTCTTGTCTGCATTGTCCAGAACCTTGCTTTCTTATGCCCGCACTTAGGACACTCCTCATCTACCAAAGGCAGCACCTCAACATCCTTGTCAACTACTTCAACCTTTTTCTTTTTCTCTACCTTTTCAGATATCCTTGCAGAATCAGCTTCCTTGCTTTTATACCCGCATGAACACATCATTATAGTCTTGTTCTTCTCTTTCTTAGGAATTAATAGCGAACCGCATTTCGGACAAAACAGCATCTATCTCACCAACCCTACTAATTGTAACCCTTTGACAAACCATATCTTGACATAGCCGAGCCATGGAATCCTGAACCAGGCCTTTCCAATGATCTGTTTTTCATTAATCCTGTCCTCAGTTATCTGGTCTATTGTATCAGCGTTATGGTCTCCTTTTGTAGCAAAATAATAGTCTTCGTTCTCTTGCCAGATGTCAACAGTCCTGTGGATAATCGGCACGGGCTTGTTGATGTCAAACACCAGCACGTCACCTACATTTAAGTCTTTTGGTTCCTTGCCTCTTAAGACAATAATATCTCCAATATTAAATCCGTTCCTGAAATGAAACTCTCTAAACTCATCTTTGCTGATACCAGCATTAGAATACCAGTCTTCTTGACTGCATCTCAGGTTATCGCACATCGCTGGAGATGCCCACCACTCATCAAAACTACCGTCATGCTCCATACTTCCAGAGACAACAGCAACAATCGGATGCTGTGTGCCTAAAGCGAGCCCAAGCCCAGGGTACACCAAAAACTTGATTATAACAAAAGCAAGAATTATGTTAACTACCCAGCTCCAGACACTATCCTCTTCCCAGATAAAGTACCATATCTTTCCCAGAGTGGTTTGTGGCTTTTCCTTTTGTTGCTTTTTGAACACGTTATACTGTTTTTATAGCAAAAGTAATATAAAGGTTTCGAAATATAGTTCTTTATACTATGTTTGACTGGAACTGCCTCGTTCGAAGCCTTAAAGAATGGTAGCTCGAATTAAGGCACCTATTGTCTTACGAGGTTCCAAAGTTTCTCACTGGCCTATACAGGCGGCAGTTCCAATGGAGCAACAAATGAAATGCGTCAAATGCGGAAAACCAGGAATCGCAGATGGCTTCTGTGAATCTTGCTACTTGGAACAGCATCCTCTGCTTGTAAAGGCTAAAGATATCAAGATCTTTGTATGTGTCGGCTGCAGAAAAGTGCTCAGCAAAGGTGTCTGGAACTCTTACAAGGACCTTGACTCAGGCATTATATCAATCATAAAATCCTCGTTAAAGCTTGCTCCGGGAGCAAAGGTTGCAGATATCGAGCTTAATCTTCCTGAGTACAAGTATAAACCAGGCATAAAAACTATCGGCACTGCATCTGTCGCACTAGACCTAAACATAAAAAACAAAAGCCTTAGAGAGGAATACGAACTTCCTGTAACAGTTGAGTTCACCACTTGCAATATCTGCAGCAAGAAAGGAACGCAGTACTTTGAAGGAATTCTTCAGATAAGAAACCCTAACCAAAAGATACTGGATTATATTGACAAAAACATCGACTTTCTTTCCAAGACTGTCAATCTTAAGACAGGCGTAGATTACTACCTCTCATCTAACAAATACTTGCAGATGTTCTCAAAAAAGCTCTTTACTAAGTTCGGCGGAGATTTAAAGGTGAGCACAAGACTTTTCACAAGAAACAGGCAGACCGGCAAGAACGTTTACAGAGCTAACGTTGTTCTTAGGCTCCCTGATTTCGATATTGGCGATATCTTAAGCATCAACAACAAGTATGTCCTTGTCAAGGAGATAAAAGCCTCAACAATCTCAGGCAAAGACCTTTTAACAGGA
>JAHWHD010000040.1 GCA_019323525.1 Candidatus Woesearchaeota archaeon | reverse complement strand
TTAAATCCATCTTTAGCATACCCAGACTCAGAATTTCAATCTTTAAATAATTTTATGTTTTTTAGAAGCTAGATAGTTACAGCAAACCTTATCAAAGGATGATTTAAACCAGCCACTTTTAAGTCTGCATTATAAAGAGGGTATTTCTTGTCTTGAACAATCGCGCAGAACTTAAGAACCCCTTTTGTATCAAAATCATCAGGAATCTTTACATCAGTACCCTTGCAGTCATCATATGTCATGTTTATGTTTGTATATTTCATTGTAAACTGCGTCATCCTTGTCTGCACACACTGTGAAATTGACGCCTGCTGAAGCTCAGGACATTTATCTATCGATACTATAAACTCCTGCAATCCATTAAACACATCAAAATCAAAGTCAATCTTCTCCCTGAAAGATGGATTTACGCTCAATATAAAATCTTTAACAGGTTTGTCATATATAAAATTGGTATCTGCCACACCAATTATGTCGCCATCTTTATAGAAATAGGTATAAGAAGCTAAAAGGTTTCGCTTCTGCAACAAACTACGATATTGATTGAAATTAAACCTAAAATCATTCACTAAAGCCTCTCCTAGCTCAGTTTTAGTTGGATAGCACTTATCAGTCTTATTGTTCCAGAGATTATAGTTATCATATACCCCGCATGGGGAACTCGCTCTAAAACCGCCTAAATCTGCCAGATTAAAAACAGACTTATAAGCTGCCAACCTTGCACTCTGGTCAACAAACAAGAGATCCTCCTGGGACCTCATCTGCAGCCTTGCAATTGTGAGCTCTTTAGCACCAATATAACTTACAGACTTTCCAGCAAGATCATCAGAGAGATTGACTACTGAAAATGCGATAAAAGCTATCACTACGCCGACCACCATCAATGTGATTACCATTACTGCTTTCTTGTTCATTTTTTCTTGATCAAAACCAAGGACACCTTAATTTCCTTCCCATCTAAAGATGGAATTTGAGTCTCACTTACAACAGACCTCAGACCTTTTACAAGTTCTGGGTCTCTAAACGCTGCAGACGGATAGTATTGGTATCCCTTAGTATATCCCTCAGCGTTAACTATAAACCTCCACTCAGCATCCGTCTTTCTCTTGATTGAATTATATACGACTGCATCAACATCAGCCTCAAACTCAGTTCTATGTACAGACATTGCAATCAAATCTGCTAATGAAAAACCTGCAAAAATCTTACTGTCTTTATCAAGTATTGGAGATTTTAATAACCCTAACAAAAACTCTTCATTATCAAGTTCTTCTTTAAATTCAACAACTTGACCCTGGATACTCCTTGTAGCGCCTCCAAATTGGAGATAAATAAACCCCAAAAACAAAACAATCAGTGCTATCGCTATGAGCGGATCTAGGTACAACTGGATTTGCCCTTTAGCCGAACCAAACATCTGTTACCAACTCTCCAATCTGTTTTGTTCCATCTGATTTCCTTACTAAAACAGAAGTCTTAATATTCCTTGCCTTCCATTCTGTATTAATATTTCGTGATAATTTTTTCAGCTCTTTTCCTTCGCTGTCCTTTAACGTCAATCTAAGACCGACCTTATCACTCGCGACACATCTCGACAATTGGGCATCATTGAACTTATTCAAATCAATTTCATTATACATCCTTCCTGTTAACGGGTCTTGGTATGCGAAACATTTTGCTGAATTCATCAAAATCATTTGATATATTGATAGTTCAGTATCCAAAGTAGGGTCTATAGAAACAACCCTGTACTGATTCATTACAAAAAAAAGTAAAGTCAATAGTAAAAATGCTGCAATAACCCAAGTGATCGCATAAATTATATTTGTCTCTTGTTCTGGCATCTTCTAACCTGCAAAATATTTATCCAAACCATTCTCAATTGTGGCGGGTAGCTCGAACTGTTTAGCTTTTATAAATTCCTGCTCAAACTCTAAAAGCGCCCCCACATTGACATTATCTAAATTGGAATTTCCAATTACTGGCTTCAAATTTACCCTTAAATCATACTTTTCAGATAACTGGTTAAGCACTAAAGCACCAAGCTTTCTGCTCTTGGCTATAATCTCTTGATTTTTGTCCAATGAAAAAAGTCCTTGGCTTAAATTTAAGTTCCTCTGCGATAAAGCAAGAAAAACATAAACACTGTCAGCTCCTTTTTGGTTGACCTTGAAGTTCTTATTTTGAAAAAGCCTGACAAGTTCGTTCTTAACACCCTCCAAAGCAGGATCTAACGCAACTATCTCGATATAATTACCAGAAGTCGGGATATCTGCATAATCTACATAATCGACTTCTACTGATTTTGTTGTTGTAACCCGATTTGCAGCAGGGTTATTGCTAAAGTATAATACCTCTGGCTTCTCTACCTTTAGCTCTGCTTCTGATTGAGAAAAAAACGTCCTTTTAACATCATCCACTTTTACCCCTGTTCTATCGATTTCAATATTTTGTTGGCTGATGTTTATATGGAACTTATAAACTGAGTTACCCTGAACTCCTTGAAGTACATCGTTTGTTAACTTTATCTCATTGGCATTAATCTGTCTTGAAAACCTAACATCTTTGCCATAATCGACTCCAAATTTCAAAAAAATCGTACTCATGAATACCACGATAAGAATCCAAACTATAGTCCTTAACAAAATCCCTTTCTTATTCATATTACACTGGCCCTGGTTTGAATACTTTGCGGTGCGCAAGGATAATAATCACACGCGTATAAGAACGGCCCTCTTTTTTCTAGGTAAACTTCCTGAAGACGCGGTTGCTCTCCTGCCAAAAATAATTCTCTAGGGAATATAGCCCCTACATCCTGCACAGGAAACTCAGTATCAAATTTCTTTTTATGAAGATAAATACTCTTAATACCCTCAAAAGTTTTACAATTGTGCGGCTTGATGCAAGACAACTGAGGAGCATACCTTCCGTACTCATAAGTTGGCTCTAAATCAGTAACCTCAAACTCTCTGCAGAGACACATGCAAGTAGCTGTTCCTTTACAAGCCTCAGGTTTCTTAACTTCAGGAAAGAACTCGATATCTGTAGACAAGATATTCAAATCAAGAGCCAGGTCAGCTGCCTTGACCCAACGCCATTTAGGTATCGCCAACTGCACATACTCAAGCATCGCAAGAAATGTCCAATCTCTTAGCTTTTTAGGGTCGATCTCTGCATTATCTTCACTCTGGAACTTAAAAGAATTTTTACCTTGATCGAAAGCGATAATAGCAGTCTCCTTATCGACATACAGCGGAAGACTCCTTACCTCCGCCTCTTTAAGAGTTTCTAATGTAGAAGCGAACTTATCGTAAGACTCAGTACCTCTTGCACTTAACCTTAACACCCCTGTATAGAGCGCACTAAAGGTCGCAACAGCAAGCACTGCAGAAATTATAAGCATTATCAGTTTATCAAATTCCAAACCCATAATTTGTGCTTTCTTACTCATTTTAATGGACATTTACCTTTATTCTGTGGTAGGTTCCTTATACACTGAGTTTCATCAGCACCTTTAATCCCTGGACACTCTTTCTGATCCTTCTCCAATTTAGATACGTCTGGATTAAAATCACAATCATCCAGAAAATCTGCAACGCCATCGCAGTCACAATCCTCAAACCCTTTTAATTGCAAACCCACGTATTCTGCTTCCCTGCTAATATATGTCCTGAATATGAAAATTAGAATCACAGCAACAATTACAACTATAATGGCAATGATAATTGTATTCAAAGGTAAACCCTGGCCCTTTTGCATAAAAACACCTCCTTTTGACAATATATAGAAATATTGTTAATATATAAATGTTTATGAAAAAGCTTATTATTTGGAAATGCTTTCCGGCCAGCATGGGTCTCGAATCCATAGTTAAGAAAAGCAAAGTAACTCTGGCGATTCTAGCAGGTCTCAGCTTGTTCTCTTGTACAGAAGACCCAGATACAACAAAAGCAGTCTACGAGATAGCTAAAGCTAAGCACAAAAAAACAAAGATTGAAAAAGTGCTAAAAGGAGAGCCTCTAGAAGAGTACGTGTTAAGTCCAGAACACAATAATCCCGAATTCAGGAAAGCGTTTGCAATAGCAAGTGCAGATGTTCTAAATGTCTACTACAAAAACAGGAGAACATTAAAGGTAGATAGAAAGTTCAAAATCGCTGTACAACATACAGTTGTTAACCTAAAAAAACTCTGGGACGAAGTTTACTACAACTCAATCGAATGGGTCAGCACTTTTGCAGACAGCGCAGTTACAAGTGAAGGGGTAAAGGAAGGCCTCATTGGAAAGATAAAAGAAAAAATAGAAGAACACGCAAAAAAGGTGAAACTAGAACATCCAGAGATATCAACACATGGAGCAGCAAAAGAATTCTTAAAGGCAGGGATACTTGCAGAGCAAGAGCTCTTGGAACTATTTGAGAAACACCCGATTCCAAAGACCCCTTCTTATGAATACATGGACAAGCATCCAGAACTTGTTGAAGCCATACCTGTAATGCTTGATAAAGTCTTTGACTTCGGCGATTATGCAGTAGCAGCCCGCGAGGCGATGAACGCAATCACTGAAAAGAATTATTCGAGCCACACACTCGAGGTCGCGGACTTCAAGGCAACATTCGACCAGAAGTATCACAGTGTCACGATAGCAGATTACAAAGTTGACGCAAAAAACTGCAGTATAACCTACATTGATCCGAGCTTAGAGCCTGAGTACGATAGGATAAAGCTAGAAGCGTTATCAGGTATAGAAAACTACGGACCGTATCAGGCGCTTGTCGCAAGCATCATGAGCAAAAAAGCCATCAACCAAATAAACATAAAAAGATTAGAGGACTTTGCAAGAACACTTTTAGTAATGCATGAACAGAGTTGCATTGAGGCTCGCAGTTTTGAACGCTTAGAACAATGGC
>JAHWHD010000039.1 GCA_019323525.1 Candidatus Woesearchaeota archaeon | reverse complement strand
TTCCAGGGGAGACAATGGACCACTTCAAGGACACCCTTGATTTGATATCAGAGATAAAGCCTGATGTTTTGAATATTTCGAGGTACTGGAAACGGCCAGGCACGCCTGCTGCGAGGATGAAACAGTTGCCGCCAAGAGTCATCAAAGAACGGAGCAGGCAGATGACTGAACTATTTAACAAACATGCAATGGACAGGAATGTTGACTGGCTTAACTGGCGCGGTGAAGTATTTATCAGTGAGAAAGGGTCTATTGACAAGTCTTGGAAAGGAAGGAACTTTGCCTACAAGCCGATAGTTGTGCTTTCAGAAGAAAACTTAATTGGACACACAGTTAATGTTAAGATCATTGATATTGGGAAGCATGATTTGAAAGGGAAGTTGATCTAGAAAAACTCTCTTCTTATCCTGTCACTGAGTTCTGGACTAAACCGCGCAACGCGTTGTACCTGGTAAAATTCGTATCCCCATTTGCCTTCGAACTTGTGGTACAGGTCCTGCATCATGATATCGCTGACATCTCTTGGGTCAACAAACCTGCGCATATCTATGGCTGCACCTTCTTCACACTGGCTGGCTATGAGTTCGTCGGATCTGTCGCCTTCAACGTATATGCCTAGCTCAAGTACAGTATCGTGGCCTTTAAATACATGGTCCATCTTGGTTGGCTTCTCAGTTAGAACTGCAATTTTGTCTGGCATGAAGATTATTTTTGAAATTGTGTTTTATATATTTTGCTATCTTAAACATAACCTTTATAAACAACCTGTCCTTTCATGGCACTAGAGAGAGAAAGAGAGAATGGGGTGTTAAAACGCATTTTCTCAGTTGATAAAAACTGTTTTAAAATGATAAAAGCAAAAATGAAACCATTAAAGCCTTCTTTGAAAGAAAAGAAGCGGTATTTAGTCTTTGAAATTGTTTCAAAAACCAAATTCGACTTTGCTGATGTGGTGACTGCGGTTAGGAAAGAGTTCAGCAGGTTTTTAGGAGAGTTGGGAATGGCAAAGGCCGGTATAGCGTTCTTGCCAGATAAATGGAAAGCTAATAGAGGAATCATCAGGCTTAATCATGACATGGTTGATCATGTAAAAGCCAGCCTCACAATGGTAAAAGATATTAATGGTGTTGAAGTTATTGTGAAGAGTGTGGGTGTATCAGGTATACTGAAAAAAGCAGAATCAAAATGGGGTGTATAAAATGGTAGAACCAATGACAAATCAAATGATGGGATATGACAGGGCAATCACTATGTTCAGCCCTGATGGAAGGTTATTACAGGTAGAATATGCCAGGAAGATGGTGAAGCTGGGCAATACAGCTCTTGGCATGGTATGTAAAGATGGCATTGTTATTGTTGTAGATAGAAGGATTGTGGATAATCTTATTGTCTTAAAATCTGTTGAGAAGATTATGCAGATTGATGACCATATCGGAGCAACAGTCTCAGGAAGTCTTAGCGATGGACGTGTGCTTGTAGAGAGGTCGCAGGTAAAAGCTCAGCAGCACAAAGTAACGTACGATACTCCTATAGACACGTTAACTATTGTAAAAGACATATGCGACCTAAAACAAATATGCACACAGTCAGGAGGTCTAAGGCCTTTTGGGGTATCACTCTTAATAGCTGGAATGGATGAAGACGGCCCAAAACTATTTGTGACAGAGCCTTCAGGTATATTTTTCCAGTACCTTGCAACAGCGATAGGTGAAGGAGAGGTAGAGGTTGGAGAGTTCCTGCACAAGGACTATAAAGAAGGTATGACTGTAGATGAAGGTATAAGGCTGGGTGTCAAGGCTTTGTACAAATTTATAGGAAAGGACCTTTCAGCAGACAGGCTTGACTGTGCTTATATCAAGTCAGGCGGAGATTTCAAGAAAGTTACAAGGGACAAGCTTGACAAAGTGTTGAAAGAGGTCAAAAAAGGTAAGTAAAATGCCAAAGATAACTTATGATAAGGAAAGGATACATCTTAACCTTGCAAGGCTTAAGAAGGCAGGGGATAATTTTGAGGTAGATGTAGATCCCGATATGGCGATTGCTTACAAACAGGGAAAGGATGTTTCCATCAAGGACGTTTTAAAAGCTGAAAAAATCTTTGCTGATGCAAAGAAAGGTCTTCTTGCTTCTGAAGAACGGATGGAGCAGGTTTTTGGTACTACAGATGTCAAGCAGGTTGCTGAGCAGATAATCCAGAATGGAGAGATACAGTTGACTGCTGAGTACAGGCAGAAGGTTCGGGATGCAAAACGTAAACGTATCATTGAAATCATAAGAAGGAACGGAGTTGATCCAAAGACGCATCTTCCGCATCCTTTGCAAAGACTGGAGAACGCTTTTGAAGAGGCAAAGGTCAAGATTGATGAGTTTGTTTCTGATGAAAAACAGGTTCAGGAGATACTTAAGAAGTTAAGGCCTATTCTTCCTATTAAGTTTGAGGTGAAAGAGATTGAGGTAATACTTGGCTCAGAATATGCCGGAAAAGCCTACCCTGCAGTAAAGAGTTTCGGTAAACTGCTTAAGGATGAATGGCGAAATGATGGTTCTTGGAGAGCTGTTGTTGAGATTCCTGCTGGTATGCAGGAGGAGTTTTTTGACAAATTAAACTCGTTAACTCATGGAGAGGTTGAAACTAAGATTTTAGATAGTAGGTGAAATAAAAATGGGAAATTTAATAGCAAAAGAGAAAAGTGTTGTTGTTCCTGGCGAGGTTTTAGCAGATGGTATGGATTACATACCAGGTGTTAACACTTATCGTTTAGGTGACAAGGTTCTTGCTTCTAAACTAGGACTAGTAAGTGTAGAGGGAAGAGCGATTAAACTGATACCGTTATCAGGCAAGTACACTCCTAAGAAAGGAGATACAATCATTGGTAAAGTGGTTGACGTGCTTTTTAGCGGCTGGAGAATTGAGACAAATTCTGCGTACTCTGCAATGTTGTCGTTAAAAGACGCGACATCAGAGTTCATAGCTAAAGGCGCAGACCTTAGAAAGTACTATGACTTTGGCGATTATGTTGTTGCGAAGATAACCAATGTTACATCGCAGAAGTTGATAGACCTGACAATGAAAGGTCCAGGCTTAAGAAAGCTGGCAGGCGGAAGGGTTATAGAGGTTTCGCCGCATAAGGTTCCAAGGATTATCGGAAAGAAAGGCAGCATGGTATCTATGATTAAGGATGCTACTGGCTGTAGGATTGTTGTGGGCCAGAACGGGCTTGTCTGGATACAAGGAGATGATCCTGTGAAAGAGCTTCTTGCCATTAAGACAATCAGGAAGATTGAGGCAGAAGCGCATGTGTCAGGCTTGACTGATGTAATTAAAGCTTTTTTAGAGAACAAAGGTGAATAATCATGGCTTATACTAAAAGATTTGACGGAAGAAAATTTGAAGAGTTCAGGCCTATAGAGGCAAAGGTAGGCGTGATAAGCAGAGCGATAGGCTCGGCAATGTTCAAGATGGGAAAGACGATTGCGTTAGCAGCTGTCTATGGTCCAAGGAGCATGTATCCAAGGTTCTTGCAAAACCCTGAGAAAGGCGTGCTTAGATGCCATTATAATATGATGCCGTTCAGCTGCGGTGAACGTGTACGTCCTGGCGGCGGCAGAAGGAGCAAGGAACTTTCAATGGTTATAGAGAAGGCCATACTTCCAGTGATAGACCTTGCAGAGTTTCCTAATGCTGTTGTTGATGTATTTATAGAGTTTCCACAGACTGATTCAGGTACAAGGTGTGCAGGGATTGTAGCAGCGTCAATGGCGTTAGCAGACGCTGGAATTCCAATGAAAGAGCTTGTCAGTTCAGTTGCTGTAGGTAAAGTCGGTGACAAGCTGGTAGTAGACCTTACAAAGGACGAGGAGGATTATGAGGAAGGTGCGGTCGATATAGCTACTGCTTATCTTCCGGGATCCGACAAGTTCACGCTTTTACAACTTGATGGAAAGATATCAAAGGAAGAGCTTAGGCAATGTCTTGAGCTTGCGAAAAGGGCGTGCACAACAATCTCAGAAGCGCAGAAAGAAGCGTTGAAAGCCAAGTATGAATCACAGAAGGTGGTAGAAGATGAATAAAGGAATCAAGGATTATACTTTAAGACTATTACAGAAAGGTATCAGGCTAGACGGCAGGAAGCTTGACGAGTACAGGCAGCCTGTTCTAGTTGAATACGGAGCTGCCGGCAATGCTGAAGGTTCAGCACGTGTCAAGATAGGAGAGACCGAGGTTTTAGCAGGTATCAAGCTTGAGCTTGGAGTTCCTTACCCTGACACAGCTGACCAGGGAGCTTTGATGGTGGGTGTTGAACTGCTTCCAATGTCAAACCCAGAGTTTGAGCCTGGCCCGCCAGGGATACAGTCAATTGAACTGGCCAGGGTAGTTGATAGAGGTATAAGAGAGAGTCATGCTATTGACATGAAAAAGCTATGTATCACTCCAGGCGAGAAGTGCTGGGTTGTAGTCATAGACATATGCCCTATAAATGATGCAGGCAATCTTTTTGATGCGTGTGCGTTAGCAACACTGGCTGCGCTTAGAGATACTGTGTTTCCAGAAGTCAAAGATGGAGTCATAGTGCCGAAGTCAAAGACTAAAGAAAAGTTGCCTGTTGTGGAAGATACATTAGAGTGTACAGTCTACAAGATCGGCCAGTATTTCATAGTTGACCCTGTTACAGAAGAGGAACAGATATACGATGGTAGGTTGACTATTGCAATGAAGGCTGATGGCACTGTCTGTGCATTGCAGAAAGGCGGTGAAGAGGGGCTGTCAATTGATGATATCTCTAGCATGATAGAGGTTGCTGGTGAGAAAATCAAAATGTTGAGGGAGGCTTTGTAAAGATGGAAGCTGAAAAATATACAAAGTACGAGAAAGCCAGGATGATAGGTAGCAGGGCTTTGCAGATAGCAATGGGTGCACCATTTCTTGTCAAGATTGATGAGAAAGACCTTGAAGAGATTAAGTATAACCCGCTAGAGATAGCTAAAAAGGAGTTCGAAGCTGGCGTTATACCGCTGACTATCAAGAGGCCGTTCCCTGAAGCAGAAGGTTATGCTAAGGAAGAGGCATAATTTTTATTTATTTTTTATGAAAGAGATTACTAAAGAGAAAATTGAGAATTATTTTTCTGTTACTTCTAAAGCACTTGTTATGGCTAAACAATCAGGTAATAACACTGATATAGATAGAAGCGACATAATCGATATGGTCGAACGCTATATCTCAGACGCTAAACATTTCTTTTCTAAAGATGATTATGTGAATGCTTTTGCGTGCCTGAACTATGCACATGGATGGCTGGATTGTGCAGCTAGATTAGGTATATTTGATGTTCATGATAGCAAGTTGTTTACTGTTGATTAAGAATTAAAAATTAAGAAAAAGAATAAAAAAAATAAAGTTTTATTTCTTCTTCTTGCTAACTCTTCCTGCAAGCACAATAACTCCTGCTAGTGTTGCAATCTGTAGCAAGATTGTAACTGAACCTAGAGATCCTGCTCCTGCGCTTGATCCGACAACAGCTCCTGTTATGCCAGATGCTGAACAAAGGTCTGGGTCAGTAACTGGAAACTGAGCTAAGGTCCATGCAATTGTTCCTAACTCTGCGCCTGTATATCCAAGTTCTTTTGCTTTCTGCATTCCGAACTTCACTAGTCTATAGGAGTAATCCCCAAACACTGGATCGTAAAAGCATCCATCTTGTACGTTTAGGTATTCGTCTATCCCTGTTATTCCTGTGACTGTATCATATGTTGGTGTGCTAGGTGGATACTGTACTGTGTCACCGCAGTTGGTTTGTGTGCAAGTGCTTTCTCCTACTAGTCCGCAGTTATACCATGTTGATCCCAAGCAAGTGCCTTGTTCTGAACAATAGTACTCATAAACTCCCCAGGCACCATTGCTGAAGTAACAGAAATCTGTATACACGCCGTTGTCGTCTGTGCAAGTTCCAGTATAGGCTAAGCTAGGGTACATGTCTCCGTAGCTGTTATCGGTGTCGGTACACAAAGCAAAAGCACCTGTCGCCAGCATCAAAGACACCACAACAAATATTGCTATTTTTTTCATAAGCGTCACCTTCTTTTTTTAACTAATCGCATACTATCATAGTATGCTGGTGTGGATAAATGTAGACTGATATATAAATGTTGCGGTTTCAGGAACTGGCGTTTCTGCTTTGGAATGTCCCCTGAGGGAACTTACTTCTTTTCAACCCTAGGGTAAGTGCCTCTTTCCATGAACACCTTATCGGTTGTTACAGCCAGACCTTTTTCTAGCTTAACCATGTCTTTAGAGATTATCTTTGCTGTGCCGATTGCCACTAGTTCCTCTTTAAGAGTCATTATTGCTACAGGTTCTTCTATTTGGATATCTGACTCAACTGATGCAATGCCTGGGACATTTAATTTTGCACCGTGGCAGACAGAGTCTACAGTTGTGTCAAGGACCCATACTTTTGGGAGGTGTTTAACAGCGTTCTCTATCGGCTGGAGCATCTGTCTTAGCCATTTATCTTTACCTTCGTTCTTGTAGAACCAGTAAGAGTCCTGAAGGTCTGTCAAAGTAG
>JAHWHD010000038.1 GCA_019323525.1 Candidatus Woesearchaeota archaeon | reverse complement strand
TTGTCCAGTGGTTTTTCAGAATCACTCTAAATGTCAAGCTAGTCAGGTTAGAATTTAGAGGTGATTTCAATGAAAAACCAGACAAACATAAAGCACCAGCTGCTTGTAGAATATGAAGATCTAATCCTTGAATATTCAAGGAAGATGCTCTGGCTGGTCAAGACTGACCACGGCAAACGCTACAGGATAGCAGTAGCCACAGACATCCATAACAGGACAATTGCCAGGCTAGAGCTCATCCACCAAAAGCTCCTATCCCTGCCCATAGAGACCTAAATCCATGCCCTACAGGCATTCTATACTCATAATCAGGGCTTATTCGTATAGAAAGTGTTATGCTCAATCCATTTCGTCGCTAAGTAGTTACAAGTTAATGCAAGTTAATATTTACTTGATAATTTTCGTCGTAATATAAGAAATTTGACTTAAACTATCGTATTTTAGAAAGATTTATATAGTTTGAAGATCTACATTTAGATAAAATGGCAAACTACCCATATATTTTGAAAACAGGCAGCATAAAAAAATTTTTGGAAAAGGTTCCTTCCGTCGGTATACCTGATAAAGTTACGCAAAAGTTACTTTATTCGCTAGGTTTTAAGAGCACAAATGATAGGGCTATAATCCCTGTTCTTAAGTTCTTAAAGTTTGTTGACGATGCTGGAGTGCCTACGAAAAGATATACTAGTTACAGAGATAAGAGCAAATCTGCTCGTATTCTCGGCGAGGCATTGAAGCAAGCATACATTGAAGTGTTCAAAGTATACCCTGACGCGAATAAGAAGGATAACCAGACACTACAAAATTTTTTTAGCACGCATACAGGACTAGGTGAAAGAGCAGTAAAGTCAATTGTCGAAACTTTCAAAGCTCTTTGTTCATTAGCAAATCTGGATGGTGCTCCTGTTACTGAAATACCTGAAGAATCAGAAGATGCAGGACCAGTAACAGAAACAGTCAAATCTGCAGAGCATGTTATCAACCTTGTTCTTTCTGAAGGAAGAAGAGCTAAGATAATCGTGCCTCAAGATATTAGCACACCAGAAGTAGAGAAGCTAAAGAAACTCTTAGAAGTCCTTAAATAATCATGCTCCGGAGAAAGTGGGGCCCAGCCATAGGACTCCAGACCCTATGGCTCCACTTTTATCTTTTTAGTAGTTAGTAAGTCAAATTTCTATTTAAGCTTTGTGTAAGTACGCGACGAAATGGACTTCTTCGCTTCGCTCAGACCACGCTGCGCTCTCGGCTTCGCCTCGGGGAGCATAACAGCAACTATCTGGCTCGCACCTCAGCTCGGTGCTCGACCCAAATTCTACCATTGCTTCGCAACACCCTAACCTCAGGGATGCCTGCACCCTAAGAACTTCAGATAGTTGCGGTGTTATATCCAATCCAAAAAGGAATTAAAAGGCCCCAGAAAACTCACTGATAAATATTGTCGTGGTGATCGTAGTCTTCGAATGATACAAAATCATTCGCTTTATCATAACTGAATACTAAGACAAAATGCCCGACGTGAACTCTTTTTGAGTCTTTCATATCGTATCGCAAATTTTTGTAGTGTTCTATATCGCCAGAATTAATTACTTCTTCTATTTTCTTCATCACTGCTTCATATCTAGTTTTGTCTTTCTTAAATAGCTTAACCAGTATCTTGTTCAATTCTGGCTTGATCTCGAATTCACGCATTTTCTATGTGCTTCCTCAAATCACTGATACTTTTGAAACGTATTCCTTTCTCTTTTTTAATTCCTTTAAGTTTCTCTATGTATTCAGGCCTAAGTTGAGGTTCTAGAATTTCTTGTTCGTATTGTTCAGCCATTACATTTATAGCTTCACTTTTATCTTTCAATCCAAATTTAGCTTTCACTATATTCAAGACTCTATTAGTTTCATCTTCAATATTTATTATTGCTTGTACCATAATATCGCCTTAATATGGTGTTAATACCACATTAATATATAAATCTTTCGGTTTTCTGGGGCTTGATTAAGCATTTTCATAGGACTTCGTCCCTGATCTTCCTTTTTGGACTCTTCGGAATTTCTGCTTCGCAGAACCGCCTGCGGCTATTCCTCGTCCTCGCTGCGCTCAGAGGATATAACAGGTTTTAAGACTTCGCTCCGTTGCACTCCGCTACGCCCTTGTTTTCCATCTCTGAAATTGCTCTGCAATTTCGAGGGAAAACTGCGGGGAAATCGCCTACGGCGACTATCTCTTAAAACCGATGTTATACTCAATTGATTTTCGGCGCCGATAGAATTATTCTGCAGTTGATACTTCTACTGCACATTCAACATTAGGTGGCAGATCTTTACAATATTCTGGTAGTGGTGGCTGTTCTGGAGGAATATATCCTTCTGTTTCTATCCATATGCTCGAGCCTCTTATTCCTCCTATGTTCTCACCAAGGTCTAATCTTACTGCCCCTTTTCCGTCTCTTAGAATTTTAGTTGGTATACTTACTGTTACTTTTTTCTCTTCCTTGATGATATTAATTCTTGTTTTATCAATTTCAAATAAATCTGTAACAAGCTCTATAGGCTTATCTTTCTCTTTCGATTCATAAGTTGTAATTTCTATATTATCCCAATTGATAGTATAAAATGGGTTATCAGGATGAGTCCATGTTGTTGTAGCTATAAGATTTACAATTATTTCATTTCCAACTCTTGGAGTGCCTTCATAATAACTTTCTCCAAAATGATATGGCACTTGGACTTCTCCGGATTTGGTTGGTTGTTGGCATCCAACTAAAATAAGTATCATGAGACTCAAAATAAGTAAAGTTCGTTTCATAAAACCGAATAAATACATCCAAGTATATAAATAATTCTATAACTATAATTAAAGTTACGGCGCCGAAAACCAACTCCTTCGCTTCGCTCCGGTCACATTGCATTCTCGGGCTACGCCCTCGGAGAGCATGACAGCGATTAGCAGGCTCACTCCTTGCAGTCGTTCGACCCAAATGCTCGGATTGTGGGTTGCCTCAATCCTCGCACATCTGCTAATCGCGATGTTAGTTTCAATTTGAGAGCCCGAGTAAGAAGGGGTGCCCGCAGTTGCTTCGCAACAGATAGCCTTGACTTCGTCAAGAAGAATTATTTACTTCTATGATATCTTTCTTTCATGTATTGTGGTAAGTCTCCATTGGAGGTTAATGCATCGATTCGTTCTCTGACTGTCATAACATCATCAATATGACCAGAACTAAGACAACCTTCTCCAATGCACCATTCTTCAAATGATTTCACTAAGCGGGTTAGAGATTTTTCGGGTCTCTTAAAATCAAATAAATCTCCCTTCTTAACCATTTTTCTTACTTCATTAAGATCCCTGCTTGATTGTAATTCCAATGCATAAATTGGTTGGTGTGTTAAAGCAGCCGCAGCAGACCTATGATTGCCATCAATAAGATAATATGGTGATTGGCCTATGATAGCCGCAAACCTGTCATAGACACCTTTCAAGACATCAATTTGTCTTAGATCTCTTTCTTTTTGAGAGATAAGTCCAGTAACATACATCATCTCAAAAGGATCATATCTGGATAGACTTCTTTGTAGATCGTTTAATTTATTTTTTAAATCTTTTTTTCTCTGATTTTCAGATCTCAAATCTGATCTTACCACAATAACAGGAGGCAAATTTTCGCCATGTCCTTTATCAAATACTCTAAAGTATATCTTTAGGATTGATTCATTTCCTAATTCATACTCGCCAGGAACTATAATTTGTTCTGGTTGTAATATTCTTCGTTCCATACACATATGAGGGAATTATTGGACATTTATAAAGATTTCCTATTTTTACCACTGATTGGGGGCTATAGAATAAACCTGTGCGGGCACCTCTAAACTATTATCTGCTTTGCAGATTATTGATAAAAAGTTCGGGCTCTCAAACTCTTCGTCGCTTCGCTCCTTGCCTCGCCCACTTTGTAGGCTCGGGAAACTAACAGCGATTAACCGGTTCACTTCGGCTCGCCACTTTGTAGCTTCGCCTTCGTTCTCCCAAATTTTCTACCTTCTACAACCCCCTAGCCTGCTTCGAGCTGCGGGTTGCCTCAATCCTCGCACATCTGCTAATCGCGATGTTAAACTCAATAATTTCAGGGGCTAAATAGGAAAAGGGGAAGAATTTCAAGAATTACTTTATTGCTTCAATATCAAATGCTTTAATTTCACCAAAATAGGTAGCAGGTTTAATCTTGAAGTGAGAAAATTTTGATAACACTTGTTTAATTTCTTTTCTAGAGAAATAGTGGTGGGCCATATGCGGATCATCTTTCATACCACCTAAAAAAGTATTTGCTTCAATTTCCTTACCTCTTCCATAACTTGCATCTTTAATTGACATAAACTCAGTTACGAGCATGCCTTTAGGTTTAAGAATTCTATAAATCTCATCAACCGCTTCTTGGTTGTCTTTTAATAATCCATGACTTAGAACAAAAACACAAATTACTGCATCAAAATAATTGTCTGGATAAGAAGTGTGCTTCATATCTGCCACTTTGTAATTAATATTACGCAAGCCAAGTTTTTCAGCTTTCTTTTTAGTAATTGATATACCTGTTTTAGATGCATCTAATGCATAAACTAAAAATCCCTCTTGAGCAAAGAATAAAGTATTTCTACCAGTTCCACAGCCTAAATCTAGAATCTTTTTGTATTTATGTTCCCTAAAAATCTGAGCATACTTCTTAATTCGTGGTATTATATCTGGATATAAATCTCCATGTTTTTTATAAACTATTTCCCAACCTTCTTCTTTCATATAAAATGTTTATTATTTGAAACATTAATAAATGTTACCAAAATTTTAGGAATGAAATTGTCGCCCTGATACTTATTCTTAATGGCTCACTGTGTTCGCTTGAATGAACGCCCCAGAAATTACTTAGAATTTTTCCTCCGCTTCGCTACGGAACGTTGCACTAAAATTCAATCCTTCAGAGAGTTTAACAGGAATTAATTGGCTCAGCTCTTAACAGTTTTTTGTTTTTATTCAAATCGAAATCATAGATATATTTAAATAAAGTAGATTTTATATATTAATGAATGAAAATAATAATTTTGATCCTAATATTCCTTTCTTTATTAGTTAGTGGGTGTGGTTTATTATCTTCTTACAATGTCCGATTTATAGATCAATCAACAAATACACCTATTGCAAATGTCAATATAGAAGTGCATGAATTAATTCTTTGTGAATCAGGAGGAGACTGTCCTAACATAGTGTTGTATAGTGGAAAAACAAACGACCAGGGCATTGTGAAACTGCCAGAAAAAATCATCAAAATGGATGTATTTCGAATACAAATTGTTTCAGGAAGGTTTGAAGGGCAAGGAACCAGAATAGATCATAAATGGCTTGGTTCAGGAAAGAGGGACCCAAACATCGTTGTTGTTTCGGGATTCAATAAAGAAGGGACAGAGTCCATAGATGAAGAATACGATATCAATAAAGACATTATAAAAATCAAATTATGGCATAGAGATTATTGGACGTAATAGGCATTAGCAACTTCTAATAATTCCTGCGTTATACGCAATCATATTTACTTTTATTAAAAAAAGATCTGCGCTATTTCAAAACTTTTATAAACTATAATTATATATTACATAATATGATAAATGTTGCTTTTGCAAAAGTTAAGGATGTACCTTTTATTCTTCGAGGAACAAAAGAGATATGCACGATCGAAAAACAAAAACCTGAACTGGAAAATAAGCAATTAAAATTAATCAGATCAGCAATACAAAACAAAGAAATAAGGGTAGCTTCTGCTGATGGGAAAGCAGTTGGCTTCGTCCAATTTAAATTTACTAAAAAAAATCCTTATGGAATTAATTATGGTAATTATGAAAGGAAATTCTGTTGGATAGAATGGATGTATGTTTTAAATGAATGGAGACGTAAAGGAATTGCTACATTGCTTCATAAAGATGTCATCTCTTTATGTAAAAAAAATAATGTTAAGGAAATAATGCTGGATGTTTTTCAAGTAAATTCTGTGGCCAGAAAATTTTATAGAAGAGAGGGTTTTTCGGAATTCATTAGAATATTAAAGGAAAGAATAGATTAATTTCCATATCTATCCCTTGATGCTATTTGATTGTGCTTCGCACTTGAAGATGCTGTTTTTTTCAACCCATCTTGATATTTTCAGGAAACATTTATAAGACAGAACTAGTATAGCAGCCATCTAAGAGGTGATACTATGAAAAAACTTACGATCTTTGTTTCTTTGTTTGTGCTTATTTTAGCATCCGCAGCTCTAGCAGTCGAAAGTCCAATCCCTAACTCAGGTTTTGAAACTGGCGACTTGAGCGGATGGCAGACAAATTGCGGAGGTTCACCTGCTAGTGCATGCAATTATTGGACAGCAGAAGTCGGTACACAATACGCTTATGCCGGTGAATATGGGCTGAGATTCTCTAATACCCAGAAGGTATATCACTGGTCCACTGCCAGCATATTTCCAATAGAAAGATTTACTGATAATTCTGACTCATATACAATCCCTGTCAAACTGATCAAAGTAGGTAACTATTACGGGTCTGTGATGTTTCTTATCGGCGACAGCCAGGGTTATGTAAGGTACAGGGGTAGCACAAGTACAAGTATAGCAGGCTGCCCTCCAGACATTCCGTTTAAGATGGCTTTGAACCAATGGAAAGAGTACACCTTTAACTTTAGGGCAGACTACTACAAAAAATACAGTAGATATCCTGATAGTGATAGGCGACTTGTTTTATATGTCGCAGAGGACTATTGGGCAGGTGGTTCAGAAATGTGGGTTGATAATGTTTTAGGAGAACCTGCTGCGCCATGCACAGATAACGATGCTGACGGTTATTCTGTTGAAGGCGGTGACTGCGGACTTGTCGATTGTGATGACAGCGACTCGAACGTAATCCCTGGAGCATCTGTTGTTACAGACAGCAACTATCCATGGGGCAATGTCGGAGAGTGTAAAGAAGAGATATCCGAATGCGACGGCACAACTGGAGAGATGATTGTTGTGCAGGAGAAGATCGGACCAGATTTTGAAACCTGCGATGGTAAGGATAACGATTGCAACAGCGTTATAGACGATCTTGATGAAGACGAAGACGGAGTTTATGATTGCGGTGAAGATTTCTGCCCAGGTTCAGTCTTTGACAATGTTGAGCTAAACCCAAACCATTATGCCCAGATTGACAGTTTCGATGCTTTTGAGATAGGTGAAAACCATTATCAAAGTCTCGTTTATACAATGGCAGAGACAAAGGGATGTACCTGTTCACAGCTCGCTTTAAATCTTGGTGCGCAGTCAAGCAAAGGTTGTGCTCCTGGATTGATGGAAGAATGGACAGGCCTTGACTCTACTCCTGATAGAGAGTATAACAAGAAGGGCGGTAACAAAGTAACGGGCAAGTTCACAGAAGCGTTAAATGGTGAAGCAGGATTGCTTTATATATTAACCACCACTGCGATAATAGCTTTAGCTACTGTTGCCATCTACGCACTGCGCAAGAAATAATATCTTTTTCTTTTTTTGACTTTTCATTGAGTGTGACGCCCTTTGCAATGGATTTAAGCCAGAGTTCTTAGACCGCATTATTTATATATTACACGTTTATTTAGACCCTATCAGAGGTGAAAACATGAAATGTTCAATATGCGGTGCAGATGCTTGTTACATGGTTGCTGTCGATAGCAGGCTGAGCAGGATAGCCAAGCACGTTGTAGATAAGTACGCAGGCAGATGCAGAGAATGTCAAAATAAAAAAGAACAGTAAATTGCAACAATGGCACCAAACAAAGTCTTATACTCAAGCCTGATAGGATTCGGAGGTTTTGCTTTAGGTGGGATTCTTAGTGCAATGTCCATACGTTTATCACTAATCCTGACATTGGTTATAGCCATCCTGATATTCGGAACATACTTCCTTAACCTGTTCCTTATTTCAGCTGATGCAAAAAAAAGAGGCCTTAGCCAGGCATACATACTCCTAGGATTCTTACTTGGACATGTTGGTGGAGTTATATATTATTTTATTTCTAGAAATAAATAAAAAAAACAAAAAAATCTATTCAAACAGCTCTCCTACATCAGGAGCAACCTCAGCACCAGGCAAAGCCGCGAACATATCCTTCTGTTCAAACCCGAACCATTTAGCTACCACATTAGTAGGTACTCTTCTTACTTTTACATTGTAGTCCTTGACAGCTTTGTTGAATATGTCCCTTTCAGTCTTTATCCTGTTCTCTGTACCTTCAAGCTGGTCCTGTAACGAAAGGAACGCTTCAGTTGTCTTTACATCAGGGTACGCTTCAAACACCAGGTTGATAGCACTGTTTATCTTTGTACCTAGTAAATCCAGCTCCTCTGGAGTTGTCGCTGTGCTTAAACCAGACCTTAACGCAGTCACCTGTGTCAACAGGTTAGTCTCAAACTCAGCTGACGCCTGCACAGTATCTACAAGATTCGGAATCAAATCCAATCTCCGTTGATAAGCTGTCTGGACATTCGCCCATTTCTCATTAACTGTCTCATCGCTTCTGATTAAACCGTTATAGCTGCCCCATAACCAAAGTAGAAATATCAGAGCTATAACAACAACAGCGATTACAGCTATTGTTCCTTTTGACATCTTTTTCATTTTTTCATCTCCTCCTTAGTAATCTTTGCCAATTTTTCAAGTTCGCCTGCATCCACCCACATACCTCCGCACTTCTTGCAAACGTCAATCACAACATCTT
>JAHWHD010000006.1 GCA_019323525.1 Candidatus Woesearchaeota archaeon | reverse complement strand
GTCAGTTGAACCTGTATTGTATCCGTGAAGATATGCTCCTACAAGTGCAGCCCCAAAAAGCAATGGTCTTACTGTTCTTTTCATTTTTAATCATTCCTCCAAAAATGTTTATTCAAAATCATCAAATGTATCAAAATCAAAACCCTCAAAATCGCTTATGCTCTTGTCATCGGTTGACATCAGAACATCAAGCTCAAAACCGTCCATGTCCTTCCTGCTTAAGAGTTTCGCTATATGCGGTCTTTGTTTTTTCTTTGATTTGAGTCGTTCAAGTGTTGTCTGATCCTTGTCCATCAACTCACCTTTTGTATCTCTCTAGGTATTCTAACCTCTTTTCAAGCAAATAAACTCGTTCTCTAAGTCTTTGCTGGTTTTGAACTAGTAAAGTAATATCACGTTTAACTTTCCTGAATGCAAGCCTGATCTTGCCAAAGAACATCAGTTAACACCCCATTGAGCTCTTTCGCATCTCCTGCAAAAGCCGTTCCTAACAATCTTCACTGCCTCGCATTCCTTGCATTTATTGACTTCAGCTACCATTTTAGCACCTCGCCGCGTTTTAAAGAATCGTATATTTGCCTTCCATTGACTCCTCCGTAAAGCTGGTTAAGCCAAGGCACAACCATTTTTTTAACATCAGTAGAAGTTGTAATCGGACAAGGACTTAACCCTTCTGCATAAGCAACATCAGGATGATTGCTATTATGCCTGATTTTAACACCCGGATACATTCTAAGTGTTCTTACAAGCTTTGAAACATTTAATCCGTCTCTTGTCTTAGTTGCCATTTTTGTTGTTTTAATATGAAAAAGTGGCTCTTTTCAGAGCCACCAGAGCAAACACAGTTGTGGGGGTCTATATGGATATATAGAACGGAAATGTTTGCCCCAATACAGTAGTAAAAAACGCACTCATTTATATATTTTTCGGTTGTTTTGTCACTTCGAAGTAACAACAAAAACGAAAGGTTTATAAAGGGTTAATCTATACTTATATAGATGGCAGCAACAGAACAACTAGAAGCGTTAACAAAAAGATACGGAAAAGATAACTACGAATCTCTTACCGACGCTCAAAGAGCTTTTCTTTCAGCAGATACCGTCAGCGGCACTAGCAGGTCTTTTGGAGGCAAAACTATGTGGCCTTCTGAAGTCGAAGTCATGTCAGTAGAAGTAACTGAACAAGGCCCAGTTCTCAGTATCAGAGACGTGTTTTGGTACGAGTTTTCAGAAAACAAAGCTGCAGCAGAATTCGGAAGGGGACATAGACCTTACGATTACACTAGAATACCTGGAGTGAAAAAGGTTACAGGACCGATCACAGAAAAGTCATCTGGTCTTACAGTAATTCTACAGGATGATTCTATTGTCAAAGTAGATCTCTATGCTCACAAGCGCAGGACAGCTGTCTAGCATGGCAACACCATAAGAACTACTAAAATGAACATTCCCTCAATAGTCGGATACGCTCTAGCAGCCTACGCTACCCTGATGACCTCTGGCAGTATAATCCAAAATTTCTCAGAAAGAGTCAATTCTCAGGAAGAATTAGACAAAATTGTAGATGAGGAAGCACAAAAGCTGGGTCTGGATCCTGCAAGGATTGTTGCAAACCTCTCTGAAAGCCCTGATGTCCGCGGAGCAAGGTCAAGAGTTGCAGGTTTCGACCTTAAGACCCAAGAATTATTGTCTTACGAAAACGTCGATGCTTCAAAAGGCATTATTCCTATTAGACTTTTAACTCTAAAGAAAGGTTGGGGTGCTAATAGGGGGACGGTGAGACATGAACTTTATCATCTATGCAATCATCTTCCACGACAAAGAAACCTTCTCAAATACTGGTTTTATGAAGAACCTACTGCAATTCTATATGCAGTAACAGGTATTAGACTTTAAAACAGAAACCTTTAAAAAGAACTTCTTTTCTTTTTCAATTCTTGCCCTGCCCTTAAACTCCTAGAATTCGCTTTCAGCGGGTTATGAAATGGAGAGAGTAGCAGGGCATAATTATTTTAGGTGATATCAATGGCAAAGAAGAGAAAGATAGGAACCATGGCTGAACTTGGAAGAGACCTGGGATTCCTGGTCATAGTTAACAGCGGCGGAGAGACTACAAAAGCCCAGCCTTCAAGAAAGATAGAACCGCCGTGCCCAAGTTATCTTGATGGAAGAAGTTACGAAGAGCTTGTTAATGAAGGAGATTACGACCTTTGCGCAGGTTATACGAGGGAAAATTCGCATCAAGGAATAAGGTTAAGACACTAAAACTTTTTTTTTAACTTTTAACAAACCTCATGAACTTCTTACACTCCATACAATAATAAACCACTTTATCCTTTCTTGTCCTTATCCTTAGATTTACGCCAG
>JAHWHD010000037.1 GCA_019323525.1 Candidatus Woesearchaeota archaeon | reverse complement strand
TTCTGCTTTTTCTCGTGCATCGTTCTCCTTCTCCTGCAACGAAACCAAAGTATTCTTCTGATTCTTGATTATCAGACTGATCCTTTCTACTTCTTTATCATAACCCTCTGTCTCCTTTGTAGCTACACCTTTCTTTTGCTCAGAACTAAAAACATCATTTATAGCCTCATTAAACGTTGAGAACTCTTGATGTTTAACACTCTTATACTGCAACAGTTCATATGGAACAATCTCTGTTGCATAAACAAAACCTTTTGGCTTCTGCTTTTTCAACCTTTCAATTGCTTTAAACAAACCCTCAATATCCTTAACATCCCTTGGAGATTTATCTTTAGATATGCCTGCATCTGCAAGAATATCCTCAGCATACATCCCTCCTAAACCCAGATCCATTGCAAGAGCCTTCACTACAGACTCTTTATCAGTTTCCTGAAGCATAGCCCTTAAACTGTCAGCCTTGAAATCAAGAAGATTATACTCTTTCTTTGGACAGATATACTCCTCACCAATTTTCAAAGTCCTATCTTTCCATATTTTCGGCATCAAGGCAAGCACGATTGTCTTACTCTTGACCAACAAAATATTTCCTTTACCGAAAAGCTCAACTATAAGACTGATAAATTCGTCCTTTTTCTGTTCAAACACAAACTCAACAACCCTCTCGAAACCTTTTTGCTCGATCGTTCTTAGACGCGCATTCGTGAGAAGCTTTCTCAATTGAACACAAAACCCTGGCGGTTTATCTCCTGGCAATCTAAAATCAGTCAAATACATATATTTCCCAGCCACTATCCTGAGCATCCTTTTACCAAAATTAGGTACATGGAACTGCAATAAAAGCTCAGTTTTTTCTGGCTGATAAATCTTATCCAATTTCCCATTAACCAGTATCTGGAGTTCAGAAACCAATGCATAGAGTTCAATTGAGGCAATCTGGTTTTTCATAGAAAAAATAGTATTTATAAATTATATAAAGCTTACTAAAAACATATTTATACCACAACAATCACTCTAAGAATAATGGATGCATTGATTGGAAATTCCGGAAACTCTGAATTTAAACTACCTCTTGACAGCCTAAAAAAGCATTTTATAGCCCTTGGAGGCTCTGGCTCTGGCAAGACAGTCCTATGCAAGGTACTGATAGAGGAGGCAAGCAAAAATAAAGTAAAATCAATTATTATTGACAGTCAGGGCGATCTTGCATCTCTCGCTTTAAACCAGGAAAAGATCAATGCCAATGTCGTAATCTACACTCCTAGCTCATCAAAAGGCATCCCGCTCTGCATTAACCCTTTAACTCTTCCAAAGAAAGACGTCCCTGAAGAAGAACTTATCCAGATAATCAACTCTATCGCATCGTCTATATGCAAACTTCTTGGATATAATCTAGAAAAAGACTCAGGAAAAGAAGCAACCGCATTTCTGTACGAGATTCTCCACAAAGCATGGCAAGATGATGAAAGGATTGATAGTTTCGAAGACTTGATTGAAAATATCGAAAGATCAAATATTGAGGCATTCCTCAGCAAAAAGGAAATACAAAGCCTGATTAAAAAGATTAAACTTCTCACCATCGGAGAGAAAAAGCTATTATTCAATAACGGGGTTAAACTTGATATTGACGGATTGTTAAAAAACAACATTTCAATCATTTATCTAAACACACTAAACTCCATGGAAGATAAAGACTTCCTAGTTTCATGTGTTGCTAAAGAGCTTTACCAGTGGATGCTCTCAAACCCTTCAAGAAGCCTAAACACAATATTCTATATAGACGAGATATCAACATTCCTACCTGCAGGCACAAAGACAACTGGCTCTAAGAACATCCTTAACCTTCTTTACAAACAAGCCAGAAAGTACGGCATTGGATGCATAATCTCAACCCAAAACCCTGGAGATATTGATTACAAGGCATTTGCACAGTTCGGAACATGGGCGATTGGAAGGCTGACAGTTAAACAAGACAGGGAAAAGATCAAGACAAGCCTAAAATCTGTTGCAGGAGATGGGATAACTGAAGTTATCGAAACCCTGCCCCAGCTTAAACCAGGAGAATTCATGGTCTTCTCGCCAGACAATTTCGAGACAGTTCAACAAATCAAAGTACGATGGTTATATACAGACCATAAGACCCTGACACCAAAAGATGTACAGGATATAATGAATAAGACAAGACACAAGCACAGGATTCCTGAAAAGAAGACAATTAAGAAAAGTGCATCAGTAAAGCACCTCCCCCTCAACATTGACGAAAACGAGATAAAAAAAGTCATAGAAAAGAACAAAAAACGACTGCTAAAGCTGGGGCCGAAACAAGAGAAACTGGAAAATTACAAACTAAAATACACCCCATTCTTCAAAACAATAATCAAAGTTAAAGAAAAAAAGCTTCTAGGACTAAAAAAGGATATTAATGAATACGAAGTATACTTCAGCGCTATAGATGGAAGCGTATATTTGTTCAAAAATTCTAGTTTTAAAAGATTCGAGAGCTTGATCAATCTTGGAGACAATGAACTAGAAGTTATAAAGGTCTTAAACAAAAAAGACAACCTATCTTCGATTGAAATTGCATACAAACTCGGAAAATCAAACGTATCCTCCACATTAAACAGCCTACATTCAAAAAGACTAGTCACATACGATAAAGTGGACTCTCAAAATCTCTGGAGCTCTCTTGTTAAGAAAATCCCTGATAAAATTGCTTCAGTCGCAAGCAGAGCTCCGATAAGCAGCAGACATCACGAAGCAGAGATATTAACACCAGAGATTGATATAACCAGACTAAGCAGATTTGTAAGATTATGGTTCGGCACTGCTGAGATAATGTCTCACGAAATTATCTATGTGCCTGTATACGAAGTCAAGTATCTCAGCAGGAAAGGTTCAAGAGTCGTTATGTTAAGCGGTGTTAACGGAAACGAATTCTAGAAGAGTGGAGCAAATCTAAAATTAGAACCAGCTCTAACCATCATCCAGACAACCAATATAACTAAAGCGATTAGCAAAACAATCCAAACTATAGATACCTTAGTTTTTGTCAAGTTCTTATTTTTCAAAGGAAGATCAGGCTCAAACTGCATTGTTCCAACATTAAATTTCATACCTGGAGATTTATAACCAATATTTTTCTTGATAAAACCAGCAATGTCACCTAAAGTATAACCTTTTGAGGTTTCAACTATCAACACATTGTGACTTGCTTGTTTAGCCTCTTCAAGACACACATTAAATATCTCAGCCTCAATATTCTCTTTTATCTTATTTTTAGAATAACCCCTTTTCTTCAGCCTGGCTTCTAAAACCTTGAGATCCTCACACTTTGTAACAATACAAAGGTCAACATAATTTTTAGGAATAAAATAAGACATGTGAGAATCAATAATAAGGGATTTATTTGACTTCTTAATCAAATCAACCAACACCTGGCTCAGTTTCTTTTCATCAACAACAACACAATCCCTTTCTTTATCGAACGCTTCACAAAGCTTCTTCTCGTTAATCACTTTATTAACATCAATATAAGTATAATTCAAACTTTTAGCCAATTTCTTAGCCAAAGTAGTCTTTCCAGTACCAACGGATCCTGTTACAATAATTACGTCCATGGATTATAGAATAAGAATAACCTTTATCTATTTTTCTTTTTCATAGGTATGTTCAATAGCCGCTTATTCACCTTTTTCTGCGGTTTCTTTGGTTTTTCCTTTTTCTGTAAAACTTTAGCCTTTACAACATTCTTCTTTAGTTTGCCCTTGTTCGCCTTAATCCTATAAGCGAACTTTCTGAAATACTGTTTCTCTGAAATCTTTTGGCTAAAATAAACTAAAGCAAAGAAAATACCTATAAACCCAAGCATGAAATATATATCGTTTGCTAGAACCTTAAAAGAGGCGCTGAACATTATAGCTCTCTTTAAAGCAGTTTCAGCAATCACAAACGGATTAAACCTCGCAATATTCAAGACATAAGCAGGCATGCTCTCCAATGGTATGACCACATCAGATAATAGCAACAAGAGAGCGGCTATTGAAACTGAAGCAAGTGTTGAAGTTTCTTCTGACTTGAAGAAATGCCCAATCAACATTCCAAGGAATATAAACATCGTTGCTATAACAACCAAAAGTGTTACAATAACATAGATGTTTGAAAGTATCTCAGCTTTAAAGAATATTGCTGATATCGCTAATATGACTGCAACCTGTATCAATACAGTGATCAGATTGGTTATATAAGTTCCAAGGAAAAATATGATGTACCTAACTGGAGTGATAAGATTCCTAAAATAAGCAGGGCTGTGTTTCTCCATCATCACAAGTGTGGATGAGAGAAGTATACCGATAAACATCATTACAAGCACTATCAACCCAGGGAAGATATAGTTAAGATGGGTTTTCTCAGGCGTTACAGGGTTTACTTTCGTTGAAATAGGACTCACGATTGTCGAAGCTTTTGTAACCTCAATACCGCTGATGCTTGCATCGATTTTTTGTAATGCAGAATGCACCTCCTCTAATTTTGATTTTGAATCAGTAAGCAGCGTGTTTATATCAGAAACACCAGTGCCGACCTCGGCCTGGGCAGATACAGCAGAATCCAGTCTGGATTTTAGGAGCTGTAAACTTGTATCTAAAGAAGACACAGCACTGCTAATCGAACTCCAGCTAACATTGCCATCGGTCTGATTAGTAATCGTATTTGCACTAACCTCAATAATTTCAAGGTCTGTAAAGATTTCAGAACCGTTTGTGATATTATAATCTTCAAGGTCATCCCGAAGTTCATCAAGCTTATCCTTTATCAAATCAACATTCGAGTTTATGTTTGAAGCTGCAGACGCTTGCTGCTGTACTGAAGTCTTAAGGTTAGATATCCCCAAACTATCTAAGTTTAGTGAAAGGTCCATACTGTTTACCTGAGAAAGTACATCATTTGCCTTTGTAACCAGTTCCTGATTCTTATTCTTGAGATCCTCAACAGTCGGATTCTTGTTCATTATCTCGACCCTTGTTTCATCAAGCTTCTGTAAGAGAACCTCTGTAAGACCCTGGCTAATCTCTTCCTTTTTTGATGTAACTTTTGACTTCAATGTGTCTATGACCATCCAGACAAGGTTGATTTTAGAATAGTCCACATTAAGCACAATCTCGTTTTGTGCATCGTTACTTATCTGCATGTTAGGAGGAAAGGTGATGCACGTATGTATAGTACCTTGTTTAATCCTAGTCAAACATGCAACCTCAGATTCAAATTGCTCTACCTTAAAATTATTCTCCTTGAGAGCATCTACAAAAGAGTTTGTAAGGTCATTATAAGCCTCTGAATAAACACCGATATTCAATGCATAGGTGTTTGCGTTGTCAAAAGCCACACCTACTAAGAATATTACTAGTAAAGGACCTAGTATGACTATCAGCGAAGAGCTCTTTGCTCTAAGCAATAGCTTAAAATTTTTCTTGATTAAAACTGATAATGCCATGTTACCTCATTTTTCCGTTATGCAATTTTGGCCTGCCCAAGGCAAGCGATGTGAAAACCTCTCTAAGCGAAGGTTTGTTGACCTCTGCAAATACAAGCTTCTCATTCTTACTTTTCAAGTACTTTAGTATCCAACGCAAGGTATCTGTACCTTTTTCGCTGTATATTACCAACCTCTTTCCCTGTTGTTTAATCTTATTTACCTTTAAGGCTTTTATCGATTTCAACCTGCTTATTAACGCTGAATAGCTTAAAGAAGCAGTCTCGAGCTTGATTTCATTATCTGTAGTATAAATATCTTTTAGCTTTAATGGTGAACCAACGCTAAGAACCTTGCCATCGTGCAGTACACCTATCCTATTGCATAACGACTCAATCTCCTCTACAAAATGCGAAGCTATAATGACAGAAGTTCCTTGATGATTTATCTTCCTTATCAACTCCCAGGTCTGGTCTCTAAGCACAGGGTCAAGATCAGCAGTTGGCTCGTCCAGTATAAGAATGTCTGGCTTATGTACTAGCGCGCAGGCGATTCCTAAGCGTTTTTTCATACCTCCCGACAAATCGCTTGCAAGAGTATCCTTAGCTTCAGTCAATCCTGTTAATTCAAGAAGATGTTTTATGTTTGATTTCTTAACTTCCTTAGTGAGGCCATAAAGGCTTGCAAAATAATCAAGGTTCTCTTCAGCACTTAGCTGCGTATAGAACGAAGGAAGCTGTGGCGCAAAACCAAATATCTTTCTAAGTTGTATAAGATGGCTGAACACAGACATCATGTTCTTGGAAGATTCCCTTTCTATTACTAGGCCAGATTGGAAAAGAACATCTCCCTCCTCAGGCTGCAAGAAACCTACAATCGTGTTAAGCAAGGTAGTCTTCCCAGAACCCGACATACCAATAATCCCAAATATCTCTCCGCGTTTGATATCAAGGTTAACATTATCAAGAACAATATTTTTCTTAAACACCTTTTTTACATTCTTTATACGTATAATTGCAGGCGCAACCATATCGTCTATTAAAATAAATTCTATATATAAACCTTTCCATTAAAAGAATATGAAAATAAAAAATGTTATATATCGTCGAATATTTTTCATATTCTAATGGTTGAAATAAGCATAAATACGAATTCAAAAGAAGAGCTAGTCGATATAACAAGTGAAGTTCAAAAGAACATAAAAATAAATAACGGTATCTGTATAATCTACACGCCGCACACAACAGCAGCAGTGACAATAAACGAAAACGCAGATCCTGATGTGAAGAGTGACATTCTCAAGGGATTAAAGAGTCTTAACCTAGAAAACCAAAACTTTCAACATGCAGAAGGAAACTCTCCAGGGCATATGAAGAGTTCTTTATTCGGGTGTTCATTAACAGTTCCTGTAGAAAACAGAAGACTAAAGTTAGGAAATTGGCAAGCGATATTCTTTTGCGAATTCGATGGCCCAAGAAATAGGAAAGTTATTGTAAAGACTTTAGAAGGCTAACAAATTCATCATAAGACATATCAGTCTTCAAGGCATGGAGATTAAAGTGTGTGTTGGTAACTTTATATCCCTTTTCATTGATTTTTTTAATTATTGATTCTTTTTTAGGGATTTTGATTCTTTCTTTTTTACATACCAAGTGCATATCAAAAAAGAAAGGAACATCTATCTGCGATTCTCTCTTAAGCAGCTGCACAAAATCATTACCAGATTCGACCTTCATCATCAAATCTTTATCAAACAAACTGCCAAGCCACATTGGACCTGCTTCATTATAACATCCGTGCAGCTTAAGAATCTCATCAACGCCTTTCTTACCTTTAAGACACCTAAAAAAAACTCTAAAATAATGCAAGTTCCAGTATGATAACAATGGAACTAAAGCTTTCTCATACTGAGCACCTATCAACTGCACCTTTCTTATCAAAATCCTTAAGCCTGCCTCATGCATCAACTCGTTCTTCAATGGGTTTGCCCAGTACTTTCTAAGACAGGTCTTAGGATATGTACCGCAAAGTGGTGCTGTATCTGTCGCAGTCAGTGCAAGTATGCCATTTCGAGATATTCTCTTAGCTGCTGCGTCAAGATAAGGGTTTGGAGAACCAAATGGATCAATATCGATGTAATTAAAACCAGTGCTCTCAAGAAGAAACTTATTAGCTTCTTTATTCGTAATTTTTATTTTTTCATTAGTTTGAATTTTACTTAATTTAAGATTACTTTTGATATTATTAACAGCGACAATATCGCCATCATTAAAATGAATCTCACTAAGCTTATCATCAACTAACTCCAACAAAAACCTTATCCCGCGGACTCCAGAACCAGCCAAAGGCAGCGCAATCCTCAAACGCAGATCATCAACAGCGTTCAATAATAGAACAGAGATATCTCTATTAAGTTTCATGTCAGGATTATAGAAGACAAGCAGATCTTTACATATCTTTCCTTCTTCAACATCAATCACTGCCTTTCCTTCTGCTACCATGAACCCCCTTAAAGATAAGGTTTTATAAATAATTTATTGGAAGCAAGAGAATTTAGGTGAAACCTAAATACCCTGTTCAAGACAAATATAATAACCTTTTTAAACATCCTCTTTTTCTTTTTAAGCTATGAAACTAAGAAGTCCTATATGCACAGTAGTAGGTCACGTAGACCATGGAAAAAGCTCAATCCTGGATAATATTAGAGGAACCACCATTATTTCATCAGAAGCAGGAGCAATTACACAAGCTATAGGTGCTTCAATCGTCCCCCTGGAAATCGTAAGAAAGATCTGCGGACCCCTTTTAGACGCTCTGAAGATGGAATTTACAATCCCAGGAATCTTGTTCATTGACACTCCAGGCCACGCTGCTTTCACAAACCTAAGAAAACGCGGCGGCAATCTTGCAGATATCGCGGTTTTGGTTGTTGACATCAACGAAGGATTCAAGCCGCAGACTATAGAAGCCATTGAGATACTCAAAAGCTACAAGACGCCTTTTGTCGTAGCAGCAAACAAGATAGACCTTATTCCTGGATGGCAAACAAAACAAGGCAATGTCCTACAAACAATAAATTCACAATCTGCAAATGTCATAACAGCAGTAGAGACAAAACTCTACGAACTCGTTGGAAAGATACACGAGCTTGGATTTGAATCTGAGAGATTTGACAGAGTTGAAGATTACACTAAACAGATAGCAATTGTTCCTTGCTCAGCAAAAACAGGTTCTGGCATACCAGAACTCCTTATGGTGATTACTGGTCTTGCACAAAAATACCTTGAAAAATGCCTTAAATGCAATACAGAAGGTCCTGCAGAAGGCATAATCCTTGAGGTAAAAGAAGAAAAAGGCCTTGGCAAGACAATGGACGTCATCATATTCGACGGTACGTTGAAAGTTAACGACACAATCGTGATTGCGGGTCTTGAAAAACCGGTGACAGGCAAGGTCCGCGCGTTGTTTGAACCCATGCCTCTTTCTGAGATGCGCGACAAAAAAGCAAAATTCAAATCAGTGAAAGAAGCAGTTGCTGCAACAGGCGTCAAGATTTCAGCTCCCGGAACTGAAGAAGCAGTTGCAGGCATGCCAATAAAATCCGTTGATAAAAAAGATATTGAAAAGGTCAAAGAAGATATACAAAAAGAGGTCGAAGAGGTAACTATAGAGACCGACAGGATAGGGATAATCATTAAGGCTGACACCCTCGGTTCACTTGAAGCCCTCATATCATTGCTAAAAGAGAAAGATATCCCAATAAGAAAAGCCACAATAGGTTCTATAAGTAAAAAGGATGTCAGGGACGCAGAGTCAAACTTCGAAAAAGATCCAATGTTCTCAGTTATCCTGGGATTTAATATTGACATAGGCGCTGACGTAACAGTGTCTGAAGATGTCAAGATTATTACAAACGATGTAATTTACAGGTTAATTGAAGATTATGAAAAATGGAAAGACGAACAGACTAAAAGGCTCCAGGAGAAAGAACTAGACAAGCTAGTTATGCCTTGCAAATTCAAAGTAATGCCTGGTTATGTTTTCAGGCAGAACAACCCTGCAGTATGTGGAGTCGACATACTTGCTGGAAAGATTAGGACAGGAACTCCTATAATGAACAAAGAAGGCAAAGAGATTACCTCAGTAAAAAGCATACAACATGAAAAAGATTCTCTTAGCGAAGTTGAAGCAGGCAAGCAAGTGGCATTCTCAATGGAGCACATCACTATAGGAAGGCAAGTGAACGAAGGCGACATTCTTTATGCGTCAATCCCTGAAGAGGATTTCAGAAAGTTAAAAGAACTTAAAAAATTACTTTCTAAAGAACAGATTGAACTTCTTAAGGAAATTGCAGAGATTAAAAGAAGGAATCAGCCGGTCTGGGGCATCTAAAACCCCGCATAAACCTTGAATATAAAAAAAGCATATAATACAAGATAAAAGACGCCTTCATACCTTGAAATCTTATTTTTAAGCGCTGCAAAAGAAAGTAATAAAGTCGCAAGAATCATCAACGGCAAGCCAGTATAGATTGTACTTGAAGAAATCTTCAGCGTTGTAAAGAGGCCTGGGATACCTATGACCATAAATGTATTAAATATATTAGAACCAACCACATTTCCAATAGACATATCAAAGTTCTTCTTGATTGCAGCCACAACACTCACCATTAGTTCAGGAAGCGAAGTACCTAAAGCGATCACAGTTATCGCTATCAAAGAGGTATCTGGAAAACCTAGATGGTTACTTAAAGCAATTACTGATGAAACTGAGAACTTTGCTCCGATATATATACCTACAATCGTTAACAACAGCATCCAAATCCATTTTAGCTGAAAATGCTTTTTTACAGTTGCCTTGTCAACATGCTGCTTAGCAATATAAAGAATGTAAACAGCATAAATCAAGATACAGAATAGAGCTTCAGCAAATGTAAACACCCCATCCCATAGCATAAATATGATTAGTATTGCAGAACCTACTAAAAGCGGAATATCGATTCTAAGAATTTCTTCCTTTATCTTGAGGCCTTTTATTAGTAAAACAGCAACTCCTGCAACCAGTAATATGTTAGTGACATTAGAACCTATCGCATCAGCAGCAACAAACTCTGTAGCCCTGGAAAAAACAGCTGCGATTGAAGTGCCAAGTTCAGGTATAGAGGTTCCGATGCTCACTATCGTGATACCAATAATGAACTGCGGAATTCCTAAAACAACCCCTATTTTTTCGCTAATATCAGTAAAAAAATCCGCGCTCTTTATCAATATGGCAAGTGCTATAACTAAAACTACCACAGAAGAAAGTATTGTTGCATAAAAAAAATCAAACATAAACATGCCTCAATGTCAGAAGTATATATAACTTTCCAAAAACTTTTTAATCAAAGCCGCAATCATAGATAAGCATGAACATAAGGAACCTTAAACTATTGAACAATAAACAGGCAAAAACAATCTTAAAATATATCAAAGAGCAATGGGATGCTGAGATTTCAGTCGAAGATTATGCAGTTCTAATCAACGATAAGAACAAAATCTTTATTGCAAACAGAGAAGTGTTCGATATTGAGCTAGATAAATTAAGAATAAACTCTCTAGGGCTTTACATTGGAGAGACGGCGAAAGGGATCAGGCTTAGCATTGAAGGTAGCCAGTTCATCGGACCAAAAGCAAAAAAGAACATTATCGAGATTGACGAAGAACAAGTAAATAATTGGATTAAAGGTAAAGACCTAGAAGATATCAAAGGCGATTACAGCGGTTTCCTTATTGTAAAACACAAAAACGATTTCCTGGGCACAGGCAAATTCAAAGAAAACAAGATACTTAACTTCGTACCAAAGATCAGGAGACTACCTTGACCAGATATTATCTCCTACGTGATGCACATTCTTTATCACTTTACCCCCCTCGGCAGTTCTCAAACCTTCAGAATCTAAAGATGCAATACCAACTGCAATGGGTTTCTTATTATTCTCATCAACTATAGCCACAACATCTCCTGCATTAATCCCACCATCAACCTCTTTAATGCCAGGCCGCATAACATCGGCCCCATTAGCTATGAATTTTACTGCAGGCATGTCAATCACGATCTTCTTTAGAAAGTTAACCTTCAAAACTAGTTTGAGCGTAGGCACTAGTTTCTCCCCAATATAAAAAAAACAAGGCTCTTTGTTGATATATACAAGCCCATCCTCAAGATAAACATCATCCTTTTTAGAGATAAAACAATCTAATCCAAAGTTCTCGTTCAAAACAGAGTTAATATCCTTAATATCCTTCTTGCTTAACTGTTTTCTCAAAATATCTTCCTCAACTGCTTGAAATCAGTAACTGTGTAATCCACATAAGAAAATTTTTTACCTTTCAACTGTTTAGACCAAGAGCCGTGCTTTATCCAGACAGTCTTCATACCAAGTTTCTTTGCCAGCCTAAGGTCAACCTCTGGCTTATCTCCGACCATAACACAATCCCGTGCCTTAAGTTTCAATCTTCTCAAGATATAATCATAATATTTTAGTGACGGTTTGTTTATCTTAACATCATCACCCAAAACTATAAGATTAATAACATCATAGATACCTACAGCCTTAATCCTATCAATCTTTAAGCTTCTCTTACCATCAGAGTCTGACATTACAACAAGCGTATATCTCTTCTTCAGATAGTTCAAAGTTGACTTAACATGCGGAAGCAACTTCGCTTTTTTATTGATATAATTCCAGTACATTTGCACCAGCGAATCAATCTCCTTCTTACCGACCTTCATTCCAGTTAAACAAAAGAATTCTTTAAACCACCAATATCTGTCATAGAGTTTAGGATTCCTTTTAACAGCACCGCAATGTGAAATCTGTAAATCGATTTCCTCAAACTTTTTAACAAAATAATCAGGAAGAATATCGTGTTTTTTATGTAGATAGTCTGCAATCCCTTGTTCGGCCTTACGTTTTACAGATGCGAAATCGTCAAGAGTATTATCAAAATCAAAAATAATTGCCTTCATATGATATCTTCGATAGGCTTTTTCTTAGCTTTGACGTTTTTCGCGGCTTTCTCTAGGTCAACACCCAAATCCTTCAAAGCCTTGATGTGCATCTGCATCAATTGTTCAACAATACTAAGAATTCTTAGCATCTCCTCTCTCTCTTTTGCTAGGGTCGACAGCGCGCCTTTATGAAAACCAACCTGCTCATCTTTACTTTCGTTTTTCTTTGCCATTAAAATCACCTTTTGATTAAAATACTAAAACTATTTAAATAATTTATGCATAGGACAATGTATGAACCGAAACCTTATAGCGAAGTTTGTTGCTGTCATAGGCTCTGCTGCTGTAATTGTACATCTGGTCATATTCGCAATCTACAGATACGATACCATCTTATTTTTCATAATTCTGGGGCTTATCTACTTAACTGTTCCGTTAATGAAAAAGATTAAGTCAAGTGAACCTCGATAATATCCTTATCCTTAAGAACATGTTTTAAAGACAGCTTCTGGCCAGGAAACTTTGCAGACTTTCCCCATATCCTAACAAACCTAAACTTTGAAATAAAATCTTTATGCAGCTTATTGCACACATCCAAGACTGTTGCTCCTGTCTTCATTATCAAAGGTTCTGTTAGGTCAGCTTTTTTGCCGACTTCCTTTGTATAGACCCTCATAAAATTCAACTTGTCTATTATTAAATCCTTTAACTTGTCAATATTGACGTTCTGATCAGCAGAAATCTCAAGGTCAGGCTTTATCTTTTCTCTTAATTTCGCAAGAGTCTCTGCATCAATCAAATCTATCTTGGTCAAGACTGTTATGCCCGGGATGTAGATCTTATTGTTCTCTATTGCATCGATTAACCTGTCAGGAGTGAGGTTCTCCCTAACAACAACCTGTGCATTCATTATCCTAAATTCCTTTAGAATGTCCTTAACAGTATCTGGAGTTAGCCAGGTTTGCTTCCGTGTAAAACCGATATCTATACCTCCCTTCGCAGTCTTTTTTATTGTGACATCAGGCCTTGACTGGTTAAGCCTTAGATGCGTATCATAAATTTCTTTCTTGACAACCCTATGATGCTCAGAATGCAAAGCATCCACTAGTATCAAAACGAGGTCTGCATTACGCATTACAGACAAGACCTCTTTTCCGCGGCCTCTGCCTGAAGCAGCACCTTTAACTATTCCAGGAACATCAAGTACTTGGACCTTTGCCTCCCTATGCTCAAGAAGCCCTGGAACTACATCTAGAGTTGTAAACTCATAAGCTGCAACCTGCGAATTAGCCCCTGTTAATGCATTCAGCAACGTTGATTTTCCAACAGAAGGAAAGCCTATTAGAATCACTGTAGCATCACCAGACTTTCTTACAGAATAACCTTCAAACTTCGGGCCTGACTTAGAACGCTGTTCCCTTTTCTCTTTTAGCCTTGCAATCTTTGCCTTGACAAGACCTATATGGTGCTGCGTCCTCTTGTTGTACTTTGTCTTGCTTAACTCTTTTTCAAGCTCAGCAATCTGATCGCTAACAGTCAATTTTTTAGGTTGATCGTCATTCCTAAGCTTCTTAGCCATAGTGTAGAAAAAATCAGATATATTTATAAATATTCTGTCAGTAAAAGTGCTTATGGCAATACTAATCTATTTGAAGGATAACATCATTACAATTGCCCAAAACCTTATTGTCGCAGTCATCATAATCTTTATAGGTTTCATACTTGCAAAGACTGTCGATAGATTGGTGTATAGGATTCTTCATGAAATTGAACTTAATAAACTAGTTAAAAAATTGAACATTGAGAGATTCATTAGCAAAGTTCTGTACTACATAATCATACTTGCTACAATCATAATGGCGCTTAATCAGTTAAACGTTGCTACAACAGTATTTAATGTTTTTGTAGCAGCCATTGCAATATTCGGGGCGTTCCTGGTGATTGTATGGTTAAAGGATTTCATCCCAAACGCGTTCGCACGAATCCTATTAAGAAAAAAGAACTTCAAAGAAGGGGACAGTATAAAAATCCCTGGGTTGGGGATTGAAGGAAAGATAAAGGAGATTTCATTATCAGAAACAAAAGTAATTACAAAAAATAAAGAAGTTCTTTATGTACCAAACTCCTCAATATACAAGAATTACTGAATATTTTCGAGAAGACTCACAACATTCCAAATCTGTGTCCTAGTGTAAGATTGCAGATTTGTATCATCAGAAATCTCATCAAGAATATGCAATGCCTTATTTATCCTAATAGAAAGCTCAGTATCTTCTTTTAAAGCGTCAATAATATCCTGGACTTTATTCTTAACATTCTTTGGCACTGTAGAATCATCAAGCAGTTCTGCTAAAACCTCAAAAACGTCGTTGAGTTCTGTCATTTTTTAAGTTCCTTCATAACCTCTTGTTGCATCTCTGTAGCTTTTTCTTTGACCTTTGACTCTTGCTTCTCAAGAGCCTTTATCCTTAGTTCCACCATCTCTTTCTTATCCTTTAATTCCTTTTCTAAAGGCTCTTTTTCAGAGACAACCATGATATTGCCCACAATCTTATAAGCTTTAGTTGTATCCTTAAGCTCTTCTAAAGCAGAGTCAACCTCTACCAGTTGCTGCTGGAGCTGCTGTTTCTGCACCAAAAGACCATGCAAAGACTGCTCAAACATCTGTAATTGCGAAATTTTTTGTTCAGTCTCTTTTGACATTTTCGACATTTTCATTGCACCTTTTCGAAAACAGTTAGTAGTTTAGTGATTGAATTCAACGTTGCCCTTAAAGCAGTAGGATCCTCAGCAACCACAACAAACCTTACTGAATCAGATTGCTTCTCGATATCAAATCCTGACCTTGCAAACTTCCCTTTTTCAACCATGAAAGCTTTGGATATAATCTCTGGATCTCCTATTACTTTAATAACTGCCTCATATTTCATCTTGCTTTAACTTTTGTCAATGTAGAGCGAGGTTTAAACAGAATCTTGCTTCCACAATAAGGACATCTTATCTTCTTACGCAGATAATCTAT
>JAHWHD010000036.1 GCA_019323525.1 Candidatus Woesearchaeota archaeon | reverse complement strand
TTGCCTAACGGCAAAGCTGCGCAAGGACCTGATTTTCATCATGACGGACAGAACTTTGCAAAAGCATACAATATCAAGTTTTTAGATAAGGATGAAAAAGAACAGTATGCTTGGCAGAATACATGGGCAATATCTACAAGGATGCTTGGTATAATGGTGATGATACATTCTGATGATAAAGGTTTAGTGTTACCTCCTAAGGTTGCTCCTGAGCAGGTTGTAATCGTGCCGATACTGTTTGATGATTCCAAGAAGAAAGTTTTGAAGAAAGTTTCAGAGATTAAGGAAAAGCTAGAGAAGAACGGAGTTACTGCGTTTATCGATGATAGAGAGGAGTACACTCCAGGATGGAAGTTCAATGAATGGGAACTTAAAGGTGTTCCTATTAGGTTAGAGCTGGGTCCTAAGGACCTTGAAAAGGACTGTGTTATGATGTCCAGGAGAGATAATGGCAAGAAAGAGCCTGTAAAGATTAAAGAGGTTGACAAGGAAGTAATAGTTGCGATGAACAATATGCAGAAAGCTCTTTTAACAAAGGCAAAGAAGATGTTGAAAGAAGGTACTGTTGAAGCCAAGAACTGGAAAGAGTTGATGAAAGGTGTTGAAGACGGCAAGATTGTGAATGCTTATTTCTGCGGTTCAGTTGACTGCGAAGATGTTATTAAAGATGAATCAGGCGGTGCAAAGACACTTAACATGCCACTGAAACAGCCTGATGTTAAAGGTAAAAAATGTGTTAAGTGCGGGAAACCTGCCAAGTTCTTTTTTAGGTTTGGGAAGAGTTATTGATCTTTTGGAACCAGTGCTGTGCCATGAACCATGCAGCCGTATTCTGCAACTCTACTGCATCTGTAATCTGTGACTGCTTCTGTTTTAGCAGGAAGTATTGTATTTATTGCACTGCACAACTGATCCGTGCTAATGTCTTCGCTTAATCTAAGATGTATCCCTGATACGATATAGTCACTAAGCTCTTTGCCTTTTGACCTAACATAGTCACCAGCAGAGCAGGACATTATTTTTTCTAAGTCAACCATCTTAATCCCAACCACGTTTTGATTTCTTGCTTGGTTTTTGCCTTGCAAGTATTTTTGCTATCTCGATATTACGAAATACGTCCATGATTATCACCTATATTTTAGTTATAACCAAATAGAAGTTTTGTTTTTAATTAAGTATTATTACTAGGATATCTTAATTTTTCGATATATTTATATATTTGAACGAATTTCTAAGGAACATGCCAAGGAAACAAGCGCTAAAATCGAGAATTTTAGATAAAACAGATAGGAAGATCCTGATGATACTGCAGGAGAACTGCAGGGAATCGCTTACTAATATAGCCAAGAAAGTGGGTTTAAGCATTGATTCTGTGAATAAAAGAATGAAAGAGATGACAGCTAAAGGAGTCTATGAGCCAACCATACTTATCAATCCAAGAATAATAGGTTTTGATATTGTGGCTGATATCAAGATAAAGCTGAAGAATGTTACAGAGGAAGATAAAAGGAAGTTCATAGGATTTCTGAAAGAGTATGATAGATGTACTGAACTCCTAGAGGTGATGGGTGACTGGGACTTTACATGCGTGCTGATAGCTAAAGACAGCAACGAGCTTACAGCGATATCAACTGAGATAAGGCAGAGGTTTTCTAACCTAATAGCTGACTGGAAAGGGATATTTGTTATGAAGCTGCATAAGTTCGAGGAGTATAAGCTTTAAATAAAGTCTTCATGTTCCAGGTTCATGGTTGATTTTGAGAATATGGCTGACTTAGAGGATATGATTTATGCATGTACTGTCTCTTTTACTATCGGATTGACAAATGGAGGGATGACTGCATTGGGCAGATATCCTGGCCATTGTGTTCCTTTACAGATAGGTATAATGACTGTAGCAGGAGCATACATAGGTAACCGTAGCTATGCAAAGCATAATAGCGTTACTGCAAATGTCGATACTCTTGAAGGTAAATTGATAATCAAGAAATACCTGCGGGAGAGGAGCATAGCAAGTGCTAAGTTCGCGGGAATATCTTTGGTTGCTTCTGCATTGGGGAATGCTCTAGGATATGGTATTGGATATCTAATAAAGAATTATTTATAAACCAATCAAATAAACTTAAATATGGATTCTTGAATCTCGTGTTCTGAGGTGAGAAAAAAATGAAAGAAATTCTAAAAACATTATCAGAGACTCATGCAATATCAGGTTTTGAGAAACGTATCAGGCCTGTGATAAAGGAGATGTTACAAGATCATGTTGATTCTGTTGAGGTTGATGCTCTTGGTAATCTTATATGCAAGAAAGGAGAGGGTAAGCCTGTTTATCTGTTGAATGCGCACATGGACGAGATAGGGTTTATAATAAAGCATATCGATGATGAAGGCTACTTAAGATTTGTGCCCATAGGAGGGCACTGGAACCAGTTCACTCTTAACCAAAGGGTTATTGTTTATACAAAGGACAGGATGTTCAAGGGTACTGTGCAGTGCAAAAGTCCTGCAGTGATGGATAAAGAAGAGGTTGAGAAGGTAGTAAAGTGGCAGGACATGTTCATCGATATTGGCGCGTCTTCAAAGGAAGAGGTTGAGAAGCTAGGTGTAAAGATAAGCGACCAGGTAACACCTGATGAACCGTTTGCTGAACTTTCAGGTGACAATCTGATGGGAAAGGCTTTTGATAACAGGACAGGGTGCGCTGTTCTTGTACAGGTTATGAAAGAGCTTAAAAAGTTTAAAGGTACAGTGTATTGCGTCTTTACTTCACAGGAAGAGGTTGGATTAAAAGGTGCAAAGGTGGCTGCGCATAAGATAGATCCGGATTATGTTATTTCAGTTGATATTGGTCTGGCCCATAGTGCTATGGTGAATAAATGGGATATTGCTGTTGAGATTGGAAAAGGGCCTGCTATACAGCACATCGAAGCTGCAGGTCGAGGTTTGATAGCGAATCCTAAACTCCTAAAAGTGTTTAAAGAATCTGCTGCAAAGCACAAGATACCTTTACAGCTTGACATGACAACTGGCGGTGTTGGAGGAATGACAGATGCCGCAGTTATGCAGACTACAAGAGAGGGTTATCCTGCAGTGTCGATTTCAATTCCAACAAAGTATTACCATACAGCTAACCAAGTATGTAACCTGAAAGACCTTGAGAACTGTAAAAACTTGATATTGAAGGTTGTTGAGGATGGAATCAACGGAGTCAGCAGCTAGGACAGGGCCTTACAGGCTTTTGATGGCGTACATGGGATTTAGGACTGGTTATCTTCTTGGAAAAGGTGTTCCAAGGGGTGTCCAGAATTTTATATCTCCGATTGAAATTACACTTGTGCTGTCAGGGTTTGAGAATTTTGTATTTAACCCAGTCGTGTGCAGCGATAATTCAAAGAATCTGTCGTGGGGATATAACGGAAAAAAAGTGTTAAGCGATATAATCGACAGCGCGCATGTTACTGCGATAGGATTTCTTGCAGGATATTACACAGCTACCACAATTCTATGATCTTCTCAGCGAACTCTTTAGCAGCATGAGGACCATTAGCTGTTATTATCTTGCCGTCAACAGTTACGTTGTCGCCAGTGTAATGGGCTCCTTTAGATTCTAGGTTAGATTTTTCGGACTGGTAGACTGTTGCGTTTTTTCCATCTAAAAGCCCTGCGTTTGCTAATGTTGAAGGTGCTAGGCAGATAGCTGCGATGAGCTTGTCAAGGTCATAAGCCTCTCTTAATATAGAATGTGCATGGATGTCATCGAAGTATACAGTTGCGCCTGTGCCTCCTACAAAGACTATAACATCGTAGTCTGCCACATTTATGTCTTTGTAGCTTACAGTGGCTTCGATCTCACCGCCAAGCATGCCCTTCCTCAGGCCTGTCTCAGTAGAGGCAATCGTCACTTCAGCATCGTTTTCCTCGAACATCTTTTTAGGTACAAAACATTCCTCGTCCCTGAAGTTCTCAGGAGCTATTACCATAAGTACTTTTTTCAATTTATTCACCTCTTTGCAGACATTCAACAGCTATCATGTTGATTGTGTTGTTATTATAGTAAACAGGAACTGGTTTGCAATTAGCTGCCTCATTCATCAATGAAATAACAGCTTGCTCATAACCCTGCTGAGCGCCCTTCTGGAAAGAGTCGAGTGCAAGAGCTTCAATCTCTTCAGCAGTGGTTATCTGGTACTTGTCAAACCAGAGAAAGTATGATGCAATGACTAGTAATATCACTAGAACAATGATTATGTATGTCTGGATTGTGAGTTTCATCTTATTCAAGTCCAGATAGAAATGGTATTTAAATATTGTGATTCAGGTTGATAATCTTTAAAAAGGGCTTCAAAATTCAACATACTATGAGAATAGGAATACCAAGAGCTCTTATGTATTATGAGTTCGGCAAGAGATGGGAAGAGTTTTTTAAGGAGCTAGGGTTCGAGGTTATCGTATCGCCAGATACTGATAACGAGATATATAACTCAGGGATAAAGAGTTCTGTTACTGATTTCTGTCTTCCTGTAAAGGTGTTTATCGGCCATGTTCTTTGGTTAAAGGACAAGGTTGATGTTGTGTTCATTCCAAGGGTCAGGAGCAGTGAAGAATGGGTGTTCAGCTGTCCTAACGTGATCGGAGCTGTGGATGTTATCAAGAACAGTTTTGATGTTAAGGTTTTAACATTGGACTTCAGGGACGAGCTTAAGAGTTATGTTGATCTTGGCAAGATGTTGAAGGTTGATGAGAAAAAAATAAAGAGGATTTTTAATAAATTAATTAAGAATGATAAAATAAAAAATAATAAAGATAAAACAAATAATAATCATAATAAAATATTAAAAAAAGAAAAAAAGAAAATAAATAACAGCAATAGAATTGTTGCTCTTGTGGGAAGAACGTATTATGTTAATGACAACAAACTTAATCTTGGGATTATAAAGAAGTTGAATGAGCTTGGTCTGGATGTTGTGACAAGTGATTCTGTGCACAGATGTTCCTTTAAATCGCACTGGTTGAATGTCAACAGGCTTGTAGGAGATATCGAGCATTTTAACAAGGACAAGGATGTTAAAGGCATCATCTATATCAAACCGTTTAACTGCGGGCCTGATTTTTTGGTTGAGCAGTTAGTCAAAGTAGATAAACCGTTTTTGGTACTGAAGTTTGACGAGCACAGTTCTGAGACAGGGATGCTTACAAGGTTGGAGGCTTTCATCGATATACTATGAGAAAGGTTACATATTACAGGATGGGGCATGCCTGGGTTGGGTATAAAGCCTTGATGGAAAGGTTAGGGTGTGAGGCAGTTACACCTCCAGCTATCACCAACAAGACTATCGAATTAGGTGTTAAGAACAGTCCTGACTCTGCATGTTTTCCTTACAAGATATTTCTAGGAAATTTCATAGAGATAATGGAGAAAGCCGATACCCTTTCAATGCTCCCTGTGCATAGCATACTTAACTGCAGATTGTGCGATTATCATCTTGGGATTATCGATGCTCTTAAGAAGCAAGGGTTTGAGTTTGAGTACATACCGATCACAGGGCTTAGCGCAAAGAATATCTTAGAAAACTTTAGTAAGCTTGCAGGAAGAAGCGTGGGGTATAAAGAAGGTGCTCAGTTGATATTCCATTATATCAGGAAGATAGCTGCGTGTGACTGGTTAGAGAGGTTGTGCACAGAGACAAGGCCGTATGAGATTAACAAAGGCGATTGTACTAAGTTGTATGAGCAGGGTTTGAAGATCATTGATGAATGCAATAATGTGAAGAAGGCAAAGAACAGGATACTGAAACTGCACAAGGAGATCAGAATTGACAAGTCTCGCAAGGTTAAGAGGATAGGGTTTGTAGGTGATGTGTTTGCATTGATAGATGCATTCTATAACCAGAACATAATAGAGAAGCTTGGAAATATGGGCGTCATAGTTGACAAGGCACTTTATCTAGGCGAGGCTTTAAGAAATCCTTATCCCTTTGCGGGTCCTTATGGTAAAAGGAGTTTTGAATACATATATAAGCTCAGCGAACCCTACATAAGTGCATTGATAGGCGGTTATACTAACCACACTATAGGTATGGCTGTATGGTATGCAAAGAACAAGTTTGACGGTATCATACAGATGTACGCCTTTGGATGCGTGCCTGAGATTGTCGGCAAGGTTGCGTTGCAGAAGATCAGCAAGGATTTTAACATACCAGTAATGCATCTTGTGAGGGATGAACATTCTAGCGAGACAGGTTTCCAGACAAGGTTAGAGGCGTTTGTTGACTTGTTGCACTAACGATGCCTGCTCTGCAGCTGTTGGATATGTTTTAACTTTTCCTTTAGAAGTTTAGATACTTTACCTGCATGGTGTTCTAGCATGAAGCTCATCTTTTCTCCGCCTAGCAGGTGCGGAAGTATCACATAATCGGCTCCGAAATCGTAAAGCTCAAGAGCGTCCTCTACGTGCGCTGCTACAACAAAGACAAGAAGTTTCTTGTTAGCTTTCTTTACATGTTTTATTAGAAGTTTGTTATCCTGAAGATTGTCGATTGTTGATATTACTAGTTTTGCTTTCTTCAGGTTCATCCTCTCAGTTATCTCTGTATCACCTATGTCTCCGTAGATACAAGGGATTTTTTGCTCGATAAGCTCTTTGATGACTTCAGGGTTATAGTCTACAACAAGGAATGTCTTTTTTTGTTTTTTTAAGGTGTTCACTATGCTGTAACCAGTTCTGTTATAACCTACAAGTATGACGTCTTTCTTCATCTTGTCAGGGACGTACTCAAGATGTTTTGTCTTTTTAGATAGCTTTTCAAATGGTTTTAGCTTTTTTGCAAATAGGGAAAAGATAGAATTGTCATAGCGCATGAAGTAAGAGGTTAGCGCAATAGTAATTATCGCAAGCATGACTGCAAGGTTGTAGAGAGGCTCGCCAATGTGAGGTTTGTTATCGATTATAAGTTTTAACCCTGCAAATGCTACTATCAAACCAAACTCAGATACCTGGCCAAGGTAGAGCCCTGTCAAGAATGCAGGGTGCTTCTTATAACCAAACAAGTTAGCTAATACCATTGTTATGAAAGGTTTAAACAGGACAACAACTACTGTGAATATTATGAGAGGGAGCACTAACTGTTTTATGTATACTATTGAAAGGCCCAGACCCAAGGATACAAAAAATATTGTTGCGAAAAAGTCCCTTAATGATTTTAGTTTTCCTATAACTTCGATATTGTAAGGTAAAGAGCCAATTGTCAAGCCGCCGACAAAGGCGCCGATAGCTATCGAGAAACCAAACCTCGTGAAAAGTATTGAGAAAAGAAACATCACTGTTATAGCTACAAGAAAGAGAAGTTCTTGTGAACGTGCAGCGAACTTAAAGAATGTTGGGAACACGAACTTGCTTGCCAAGTATGCGATGGCGAGGAGGATAATGCCTTTTATCATCGCAACAACAAGAATCGTGAATGAGAACTCGTTAAGAGTTGTTAAGACAAGGAGTGCGAAGATGGCTAATACGTCCTGCATTAAGAGGATACCGATTATAATCCTGCCGTGAAGTGTGTCAATCTGTTTTTTATCAGATAAGATCTTGACAACCACCATCGTTGAAGAGAAAGCGATTATCAATCCGATATATGCGGCTTCTAACTGTAAGAAACCTAACCACAAAGCTATAAGAAAGCCGACAGTAAACATTATCGCTACCTGTACGATTCCGCCAATAGACGCGACGCCTGCTACATGCTTTAACCTGTCAAGGTTAATCTCTAAACCGACAATGAAAAGCAGGAATGCAATGCCTATCTCTGACAATGATGCTATTATCAATGAATTAGTTATTACGCCTAGAATTGGACCAATGATAAGGCCGACAATGATGTACGCAGGGATAAGAGGCTGCTTAAAGAGTTTAGCTATGTAACCGCCTAATGTAGCTATGATTATAACATAACCTATCTGGATGAATATAGTCGGATCAGTCATCTTTACCCCTTTTTAGTTATTTTATATATCGTGGTTTATAAATGTTTAGGTTA
>JAHWHD010000035.1 GCA_019323525.1 Candidatus Woesearchaeota archaeon | reverse complement strand
TTAGGTATGGCGCATAAGTTTAAAATGGTGAAAAAGGCGTTTTCATCACCGTCTGAAACAGAGTTAAAGGGTATGATAATCAAAGGCGCGCTTCCTTACAGGGCAAAGCTGATGTGGAGATTATCGCGAATGTTCAATTTAAAAAATAAGAAAGATCTGCCAAAGGGATTTAAAATAATATATAAAATGTTAAGAAGGTGATTACCTTCTTTTTTTCTTTGGCTTTGATTTTTTCTTCTTAACGTGTCTCTTAGGTTTAGGCTTTTTTGATGTTTTCTTTTTCTTGTATTGGGCCTTTATCTTCTTTGCCATTGAAATACGTTTTTTTAAATGCTGTTTCAGTTTTTTCTCCATGCGTTTTCCTTCAGAAAGCATGTCTCTTGCTAGCTTTTTACCTTCCTCTACATCTAGGTAGCCTTCTTTTCTAAGGTCTTTGACATATCGTTCAACCTTTTCTTTAGTTATAGCTCCTAAGCCAATGCCAATCAAAACACTTCTCCTAAGTAAATCTTTTTTTGCCATAATTTCACCTCTTTACCCGATAAAAAATTGTGCGTCTCACAACCCAGATTCCGATTACGGCTGCAATTGCATAGCCAGTAAAGGATACCCAGCTTATATTTAAAATCCTAAACTGTGACGGAAATTCCATTACCCATGAAGCCCCTACAATCAAGGCTGCAACTATTAGGCCAAGGGCAATGTTTCCTGCGGAATGTTCGAGTTCTGCGCCAAATGAACTAACGTCTTTATCTTCTATATCAATCGCAAGCGCGCCCTTGCTTATAGAGTCAAGAAATTTACTTGTTCTGCTAGGAAATTCCATAAATAAATCTGCGTATTCTTCAGCAGTCTTTTTGAAGGCTTTGCCAACATTCTTTGGCGAGTACCTTTTCATAACTATGTTTTTCAATATGGGCCTTGACATTGCAATAAATTTGAACTTGGGGTCGTACTTAAGCGCGATTCCTTCTAATGTGACTATAGTCTTTGCAAATAACACATAATCTCGAGGGATGCGAATACCATATTTTCTTGCTATGTTTATCGCGTTTTCCAAGACACCGCTTACCTCTATCTCTCTTATGTCTGAGTAATACATTGATTCAAATAACTCAGTCAAGTCTTGCTTAAACTCTGACTCGTCAAATCGTTTTGAAACTCCAAATTTCATAAATGCTCTTGCAATCTTATGTGGGTCGTTGTCGATAAGACCCATAAAAATATCTATTGAAATCTTCTTTAGGTCCTCATTAAAAACCCCAACTATGCCAAAATCGAGAAGGCCGATCTTTGCACCCTTTAAAATCAGCCAGTTACCTGGGTGCGGGTCTGCATGATAGAAACCGTCTTCAAAAATCTGTCGTAGTATGCACCTATATCCTTTGTATACCAAGGCATGAATATCACCGTATTTTTTCTTTATCGTTTGTATCTCGTGCAGCGGAATACCTTCAATATAATCCATGACTAGAACATTTTTTGTGTCTCGGTATATCTTAGGTATAATAATGTCTTTTTGATATTTAAGATTGTTCCTGAAGCGCTTGGAGTTTGCAGCTTCAATCTTAAAATCCAGCTCTCTGGCAGTCCAGCTGCTGAACTCTTCAACGATTTTTGGGAGCCTGTACTTTCTAAGTTCAGGCACATGATGATCAATCAATTTTGCGATGTGCTCCAGGATCCGGATATCTGTCTTCATGATGCCCTCTACATTGGGCCGTTTTACCTTAACAGCGACAGATTTATTGTTGTTCTTAAGAACTGCTTTATGAACCTGAGAGATTGATGCTGAAGCTATAGGTTTTTTATCGAATGATTTGAAATTTTTTGAAATTGAACCTAGTTCTTTCGTTATCATTGATTCGACTTGGTTAAAAGAAAACTCAGGAACCTTATCCTGCATCTTTTCAAATTCAAGAACATATTCATAAGGTATAAGGTCAGGACGAAGTGAAAGTATTTGTCCGAACTTAATAAACGTGGGGCCTAAGCGCTCGAATGCTTTTCTTAGTCTAACAGGCGCGTTATTTTTGCTCCTAATCTTTGATTTAAGACGTTTACCTAAAGAAACATGTTTAGACAATTTAATCTTGTCTATCAGAATTCCAAACCCCTCCTCTGCAAAAACCACAAGAATCTCTTCTAATCTTTTCAAATCATGAAAGTTTCGAATTAGGTCGATTACAGCCATTTTTCTCTTTTTTGACAATATATAGAAAAATAGGAGTTTTGGTTTATAAACCTTTCTTAACATAGAAGCTAAACAAAACCTTTTTAAAGCTTAGTGTGAATTTTAGTTTTTTAATGGCATATGAACTAATAATTACAGAGAAACCCGCAGCAGCAAACAAAGTAGCAAGTGCGCTTGCAGATGGCAAGCCCATCAAGAAAAACGAGAAAGGGGTTCCGTATTATGAAATAACCCATGGTAAAAAAGATATTGTTGTTGCCTGCGCTGTAGGACATCTATATGGATTGACGCAAAAGGCTGACAAAAAAAAACAGATTCCTATTTTTGAGGTTGAATGGAAGCCAGTATCTGAAACATCAAAAACAGCAAAGTTCTCAAAAAAGTATCTTGACGTTATAAAGAAACTGTGCAAAGGTGCCAGCGAGATAACAGTTGCAACAGACTATGATATCGAAGGAGAGGTTATTGGTCTTAACATAGTACGGTTCGCCTGCAAGAAAAAAGATGCAAAGAGAATGAAGTTCTCTACACTGACTAAATCTGACCTGATTAAAGCGTATGACGCTGCAGCCAAGCATCTTGATTGGGGACAGGCTAATGCAGGAGAGACAAGGCACAAACTTGACTGGTTCTATGGAATTAATACCAGCAGAGCGTTGATGAGAGCAATCAAAAAAGCTGGAATGTTCAAGCTAATGTCAACTGGCAGGGTCCAGGGACCTGCATTAAAATTCATTGTTGAACGGGAGAAAGAGATTGCAAAATTCAAGCCAGTGCCATACTGGCAATTAGAGCTTCAGGGGAAGGTCGACAAAAATAAGATAATTGCATGGCATGAAAAGGACAAGTTCTGGAAAAAAGAGGAAGCGCAGGATGCCCTAAAGAAAACCAAAGGGAATGATGGTGTTGTTGATAAGGTTGAGAGGAGCAGGCTTAACCAGATGCCGCCGCACCCTTTTGATCTGACAAGTCTACAGGTAGAATCGCATAAGTGTCTTAACATCTCGCCAAAGGAAACCTTGGCAATTGCGCAGGAGCTTTATACTTCAGGGTATATCTCTTACCCAAGAACATCTTCGCAGCAGCTACCTCCAGGGATTGGATTCAAAAAGATTCTACAGAGTCTTGCAAAACAAAGCAATTACAAAGTTGAATGCGACTCATTATTGAAAAAACAGAACCTTAATCCTAACAACGGTAAAAAAACAGATCCTGCCCATCCAGCGATATATCCGACAGGCATACCTCCTAAAAAAATCAAGCCAAGGGATGCAAAGGTATATGACCTTATAGTGAGAAGGTTCCTGGCAACATTTGGGGAACATGCTGTGCGAGAGACAATGAAAGCATTCATTGATGTCAACAAAGAAGTCTTTATTGCAAAAGGTACAAGGACTGTCGAAAAAGGGTGGCATGTATACTATGGAAAATATACCATGCTTAAAGAGGAGGAACTGCCTAATGTATCAAAAGGCCAGACCGTACATGTTGATAAGATAATAATGCATGACAAGGAAACTCAGCCTCCTAAAAGGTTTACAGAGTCCTCAATCATCAAAGAGCTTGAACGCAGAAATCTAGGGACAAAGGCAACAAGAGCTGCAATAATAGATACGTTATTCAATAGGGGTTATGTAGAAGGGAAGCCGATAAAAGCGACTGAACTTGGAATAAAAACCTCTGATACGCTTTCCAAGTATTCTCCAACAATAGTTGACGAAGAACTAACCAGGTCTTTCGAAGAGGAAATGGATAAAATAAGGGATGGAAAGAGCAAAGTTGATAGTGTAATCCAGAGGGCCGAAAGTGCCGTCAAGAAAATTGTCGAGGAATTCAAAGAGCATGAAACCAAGATTGGCAAGAACCTTATGGATGCTCAAATAGAGACAAGAGATGAGATGAGCATGGTAGGTAAATGTCCGGTCTGCAGCCAGGGAGAGCTACATATCAGGACAGGAAAGTTTGGAAGGTTTATTGCATGTAACAGATATCCAGATTGTAAAACCACTTTTGGGCTGCCAAAGGGAGGGCTTATAAAAGGAGCTGACAAGGTTTGCGAGCATTGCGGATTTCCATTGATTCTGGTAATAAAAAGAGGTAAAAGGCCGCAAGACGTTTGCTTTAACCAGGACTGTCCATCTAAGAAACTAGATCATGAAGCTAAAAAAGAGGTTAAACAGATTGAGTCAGGCAAACTTGAAAAGAAGTGTCCGAAATGCGGAGCTGATATGGTAGTTAGAAGTTCTATATACGGCAAGTTCCTGGGGTGTTCAAAATACCCAAAGTGCAGACATACTGAGAAATTATGAGTTGGGCGTCATATCTTAATTGATTTGACCTTTTCTTTAATATAATCCTGCGTTATAAGGGACCTTGCTAAATCTATCGGTGAGAGATGTTCTCTTTTAACTATTGAGAAGATCCTTGAATCCTCTACAATTAAGTGTTTATGTTTTTTAAGGAATTTTTTAACATGCTGCTCTGATGAGTAAACTAAAGGACCTGGATGTTTCTTGTAAAGTGGCAAGAGTTTAGGATAGGCAAAAAACCAGAGATGTACGTCTTTGTTCCAGTTCCAGCCTGAATCCATTACAGAGAATTCGTTAAGTATAAATTGTTTTTTTACATAATTATAGACCTTAAGGATTTTGCTTCCGACAACGTCTTCTTTGCCATCCTGAGGTTTAATCTTGATAAGTATCAACTGAACACCGAACAATTTTGCATTATCCCGCAAAGATTTCACAGAAAAGCTCGGCTTTACAAAATATGTTTTTGAAGGATTTGAAATGTACCTTTTTGCTGCAAGAATAAACTTGCTGAATGTTTCAAGATTTAAAGCTGCTGCTGCGTTCCTGTCCTTTTGCACGGGGTCAATGACTATCAAAGGACTCTGCTGTTTTGATATGTTTAGCTTTTTAAAAACTTCGTTATGGGATTTGTAATAATTTGAAGGGTCGATTACCTGCCGAGGTTTCCATTTAGTAACTGCATTAAGCAGTTTTCTAAAACCGCCATAATGAATTACTAAAATTTCAAGTATATAGCCTGAGAATCCGTTGATATATGATTCTGCACCATAAACTCCCTGACATTTACAAAATTTCTTTGCAAGCCTTACATCGTCTGCAAGATGTTTTATATGCCGTTTTACCCAAAGCGCGTGTAAAGGGCTTACATCAGTGACGTTAAGAGCGTCTGATGCTTTTTTTATGTCTAAAACTGGGACAACCTCGTAACTAACTCCTTTGCTCTTGAACTGGAAATAATCCCTGCTGCCATGCACAACTGAAGGATTGAATATTCTAAGAACGTTCATTAAAATTTCAGATAGATTTTTGTTCTTATGCTTCATATCAAATTTTACAAAAATGTCTACATCAAAATCTCCCTTTAGATTAGTTCCTTTTGCAAGCGATCCACCAATTACAGGGATTGCTTTGATTTTATGCTCCTTAAGATGTTTGGATATGGTTTCAACTACTTTGTCTGCGCTTCGCATTAGCGCGCTACTTGGTTTAAGTGTCTTTATTAGTTGTTTCATTTGTAATATCCCTTAATTGTATTTTTCTTTTATTTCTTAAATGTTTAGTCAGGCTTTCTTAAGCGCCCTTGTTCTTTTTGTTCTCAAAATATAATATAATACGAACGCAGTGATGAACAATAAAATAATGACATAAACCCATGCAGGAGCTTTTAGAGGAAGACGTATGCAAGGCTCGCATACACCGCCGCAGTCTGTCATGAATTCATTCTGGTCTTTGATTCCGTTGTTACAACCATAATCAATGTAACTGCAGTATTCTGATTCTGCAGGTTTTGCAAGGCTTGTACCACAATTGTTTTTATCAGTGCAGGATCTTTGCCTGTATCCTGTTTCGTGATAAGCGCTCCAATCACCACATGACCAATCTTCAGTGCATCCTTCTACAGCTCGACCCGTGAATAAAGAGATAAGACGGCTCCAGAGGCTTGTAGGTTGTTGTACGCAAATGCCGCAATCAATCTGACAGTTTGAGCAAGATTCTCCATAGTTGCATGAGCCATCGCCACAGAACTGCGCGATAGGACTCGGCCCTATTCCAAGACCAGGATCTCCAGGCTCTATATGTATTTTGTATCTTTGCAGACCAGGCATCATTTCAATAATCGCATCCCAAGGAGCATTGCCGCATTCGCCAACAGTATCGCCATGAGCTAGGTGCTGTTCTAGTGCATCACATGATATAGTTATTGTCTCCGGATTTTCTGCATAGTGGCAGATGGTAACTTTATCAGACTGGTTTAGGCATACCTGTTCGGGATTGCAAATGCCTTTTTCAAAGTCCCAATCCTTGCATTTGTACAGGTTATAAGCATTACCTATACACAGCCACTCTGTAATTATATCGACTCCGCAGTTGAGAGTCTCGCTTGGTTCAATGCCCATTAGATAATCGAATTTGGTAAAGTTTGACTTTTCAGGAGGTTCTTGTGCAATCTTAAGTATTTGTTCGACGTTGTCTGTGATGTTTGTGCATCTTACCTCCATCCTCTCTATCCATGCAATACCAGGATGTACTATTATCGTTTCCTCTGTCACCCACGCACTGTAAATTCCTGGTGCTACCTCTGCTGCTTCGATAGGTATCCCTTCAACAGGAGGGGCAATTGGAACTTCTTCTGGCACGTATATACAAGATATAGATTCTGCTGGAGGCGATCCTCCGCAGCTGTTCAAGTCAGTGCAGGTTCTTGTCTGTATTCCTGAAGGAGGGCATTCAGCAGGTCCCCAGTCTGTACAATCCCAATCAGGGACGCATACTGCAGCAGGTCCTGGCCCTCCAATAGGCGGACTAATTCCTTCTTGTTTTATACTGAAACCTGAAAAGTTTGCCACGTTTACTTTGATTGTATTCAAATTCGTGTTAATCTCACTATCTAGCAATGTCCAAGTGCTAAGACATGATTGGCTTGTAAAAGCCCAATTCTCGCATTTGTATAAATGAAGTTGGTTTTCATCTGTGTATGAAAGACCTGCGTACCCAAAAGTAATATTGGCGCCGCCAATACCTAAGAATGTGCTGTTAATACCAAATGTTCTTAGATATCCTGTAATAGGAGTTGCGAGCAGGTCTATACCGAACTCATTAGGATTGTTAGATGCTAGGTTAAGATTTGAAACCAATATATAAATATCGCCATCATAAGCATTTACTGACATGTCATACGTTGAGTTTGCTAAACGTATTGTTTTTGAACCATTAAAGGTTTCTGTCCTAATCGCTTCTGTATCATTCGGATAGAAGAAACTGACTGTGACATTTATTCCTGAGATCGCAAAATCTACAAAGCTTATGTTGTATAAAATGGGTTCTGCAACTATGAAATCTGTGAAGAAAGTAGCAAGATTGCCTGCGCTATCATTTGCGTAGAATGTAACATTATGGGTTCCTGTAATGTTTGTTGTGTAGTTATTGATATTTTCAATAAGCAATGTCTCTATTGTAGAATTGGGTAATGTTATCTCTGCGTAAAGAGTGTCGACTCCTATGTTGTCTGTTGCTGTAGCGTTTATGAATACATCATCGTCAAGTACCACAATTCTAGGAAAGACTGTTGTAGAAGTAATAATTGGGTCTGTGAGGTCTACATAGAAATAATCGACATTTTCAATTACTACGTTATTTTCCTCGTCAACAACAGTCATGTTTAAGGTATAGTTTCCTTGAGCAAGTGTTGAAGGAATGGTGTAATTAACTGGAAGCTCTAAAGCGCTCGCTGCTTCGTAAATCGATGAGGTTGAGATTAAGTTATATGCTTCATCATATAGCTGGAAGGTGAAGTTGATAGGGAATCTGCTACTTGTGAAGTTTATAGTTGCGTTCAATTCAAAACCGTCTTTGAAATCAGGGATTGTGGTTTCTATGTTTGATATAACTGGAAAGCTAGGTTCTATAGTAAATGTTACTTGGGCTGTAGATGCTTTGCCTGTAATCTTGTTTTTTAGGATTATATTATAAATGTTGTTCCCAGTGTTAATTGAAGATATAACTATTACAATGATAAGTAGATAAAACACCAACTTTTTTGACAACATATTTCTATATATAAAAATCACAGTATTTAATAACTTTATGTTTTTAAAAGCCTGATTTTTAGCTTGCCATAATAATCGCTAGGTTCAACATTTTCTGGTACAAAGACAGTAATATTGAAATTAGCAATCCCATTAGAAGGAATGTTCATGGTGCCAGGTGTCTGAACCCATTCTGCTAATTCGCCAGAAAGCTTGAACTCTGCTCTTAGATCTCTATCAAGGTCGTTAGTTATGTTAAGAGTCCTTGTCGAAGAACCTCCCGCGGGCACTGTTCCGAATACGATTTTGTCCTCAAATACGTCTGTATTAAGGCCGACATCAAGTTCTTGCGTAGTTTTCACACTGAGCTTGTATGTTTTTGAGGAGTATACTTTCAAGCTGCCATAGAATATAGCACTAATGCCTGCACCTATCAAAATCACTATGACAAAAAGAACAATAATCTTAAGATTTTTCATTTTCGTTTAATTTCTTTATTTCTTAGCCAGATGAAAAGGAACATGTTTATAATTATTAGTGCTGTTATTAGAAGTATTAGTAGTGTGTTTGCTGAGAATATGCTCAAGTACATGCTAAGAGGTTTTTCAGAACCAAGTCCGAGGTTCTTTACGACCTCAACTGTTGAGGATTTGTTTGTAGAGAGGCCTTCATAATGCGCGGTAATAACAAAATCATAAGTGCCAAGCTCTTCTATATTTCTTAGGTCCCAGTATCCCTCTAATGCGACGGTCTCCCATGCTTTTACATCATAGCTAAGAGTTTTAATTTTATCAATGAGGAGTCCATTTTTCATGACCAAGGTTTCTGCATATACGTTCCTAACTGGCTTGTTCCAGTCATTCTTAATTGAGACATTATATTTTTGGATTATTCCTTTCTGGAATTTATCAGAGTGGTTTACTATCTGCATCTCAAGTTTTCCTAGCTTAAAATAACTATCGTCAGTGAGTATTGAATTTCCGTCATAAAATACAGTGGCCCTTGCATAGTATTCTCCTTTATCATAGTCTGCAGTGTCGAACCTTGCAGAAAGTACACCGGAGTCGTCATATCTGATGGGTATGCCTTCAGTACGTAAAGTTCCTATTTGGTTATCTTCTGCATCATAAACATTAACAAGCGCGTACACATCTCTGAGGTTTTCAGAACCATAGTTATATACCGTTACATCAATCTGTTCAGTTTCTCCGACTGCAACATCCCTTGCTTTTATGCCAGTCTCTATGTACTTGCCTGGATAACGGACTCTAACATAAATCTGAGTACCAACCCTTGCATGGACTGTAACAGTAGCCTCCTCAGAGTTAGGGGGGCTTTCCTCTGCAAAAATCAAAACTATTTGTTCGCCTGGTTCAGGTTTTTCTTCAGTGAATTTAAGAGTTGTCTTAAACGGTTTTACCTCTCCAGGGTTGAGGTGTAATGTGTCTGGAAAGAATGTAAACGACTCGTTGAGGTGTCCTTCTGCATAAAGAAGTGCGTCAATTGGCCTATCAAGGTTATTCCTGACGGCAAAGTCATAGGTCCTTGTAAATCCAGGGTCCCAGATAACGTGACGATAGTCTCTGTCATTATATGAAATAAGCCCTATTCCATAAACACTAGAAATACATAAAATTGCAATAATTGAGAAGAGAATTAATTTTCGCTTCATTTTTTTTAAAAAAAAAAGAAAAAAAGATGTGCTTAGACTGAAGTCGCAGTGAAAGTCAACTGAGCGTTCTTGTCACCAGTTGTTGCGTCTTCTGGTACTGTCAGTCTTACAGGCATGTCTAGCTGATTTGCTGTACCTACTGATGCTAGGTTGGTGCAGAATGTTGTCGCAGAGGTAGTAAAGTTGTGATCCGTATATGTGTCGTTCAAATCTCCTACACACGCATTTGCTTCTGCTTCAATAGCCTTCCATGCAAACTCAGGGTTTGTTCCTCCACCAATAAATGTGGCCGGTGTCTTGTCTGACTGCACACTTACACTGACGTTTACAGTACCCTCGTTGGTGATTGAGATGTTGTGCGCACTGAAACTCCAGTTTCCGTTTGTTGTTGATCCGTCTCCGCTGTCCAAAATCGCGAAAGTTTGACCAAGGTCGACTCTGCCTGATCCAAAAGTAATGTTGCCATCGACTTTGATGTTTGTCTCCGACTCTGTCGTAAATGTTACGTTACTGGTCTCTGTTGTGCCTCTTCCAGTCAACACAGTCAAAGTACCGCTTTCAGCTGTGAAAATCCCGACTAGAGAAACAACAATAGCAACTCCGAGCAACAACGCCAGTGTTTTGTTTGAAATGTCCTCCATTTTTTTAACCTCCTTTATTCAATTGTAAACCCTACAACAGCTCCTCCAGCTATAACTGGCTGACTAGGAACTGGTTCTCCTTGTATCTCAAATCTTACATAAGCGTCTCCTTGTGAGCCACTGATATCCTGGTACCGGATTTCTGGTTGCTGGGTTAAAACAAGCCAGGTTCCAATAACAGAAATTAACACTGCAATCACTAACAATACTGCCACAGTCCTCTTAGATATGTCACTGCTAGATTTGGCAGCCTTTTTAACACTCTTTTTCTGCCTCTTTTTAGCCATTTTCAGTACCTCCTCCTTATCCTAGTTTACAATAGTGTATATTGGTATATTCTGTGCGGATATATAAATGTTTCGATTTAGCCCCGCCTCTTCTTGTGGTTTGGTGATTTTTTGATGAATAAATAGATGGCTATCAGCAATATAATAACAACCGCTATAAATGCATTTCTCGTGGTTTTGTATGAATTGCTTGCCAAGATTTTTCTATATTCCTGCTCTGATACAACAGAGACCTTAAATTTCATAGCTGAGTTATAATCGCCAGAATGGATTGTAATCTCTGCGAAATAGTCTCCATAAGGAAGAGCTATAGTGTCCCAATAAGCGTAGATTGTCTTTTTCTCTCTTGGTGCAAGATCAACTGAGTAGGTCTTAACTGAGGTGATGTTATAGTACTTATCTGATATAGCAATCTCTGCGTAGACATCTTTGAAAGGCTCGTTCCAGAGATTCTCAATTTCAAGGTTGAACTTAGAGATTGAATTGTTCTTGAAATATATATCGGGTATCCTCAGGCCTATTGCAGGTGTGCCGAGAATAACAACCAAATCTTCTTGCAATATGTTATTATCATAGTAAAGCTTAACACTTGCATTATATTTTCCATTCTGAAGTTTGTCTCTGCTAATCCTAGCCTTTAATGTCTTGGAATCACCTGATTCGATTGGCTTCTCATCTGTTTCTAGTGTGGCGATATACCAATCATTTTCTGCGAAGTCAACAACTGCCGTTACTGAATCAAGGTCTCCATAGCCAAGGTTATTGACGTCTAGAAGCATAGTGACCCAATCGTCTGCAATCTCAAAATCGATGGAGTATTCGACATATTTTTCAGGGTAAGGTATTTTGAGGATTATCTTATAAGGAAGTCTTAGCTTTGTTGCAATGCCTTCGCCTTCAGCATCTGTTTCTTCGAGGAATATTACTGCAGTGAATTCGCCAGGGCCGAGGCCTTGTAGATTTATTGTGTAATCGATTTTATATTCTTCTTCACTAAACCTAATTTTGTAGTCAGATAACATAATATTATCTTTTAGTTTTCCATCCACAGAGAGTTCAAGCGCAAGGTCTTTGTTTTCTGAATTAACAATGTTGAATGTACCTGTAACTGTGTCGTTGTATTGATACTGTGGATAGCCATACGCAGGCCTGATTCCAAAGCCTTGGACTAGAGGTATAACTAGGAAAATGAATGCGATTCCAAGTAATAGTGCCTTTTTCATCCTATACTATGCTTATTGTTATGTTTGATTCCTTTTCTCCAGGACCTTCGCCCTGAGGGAGTTCTATCCTAAGTTCAATCTCTGCTGTATCTGTTGCATTTGTCCAGTTAAGTTCGTATATTCCAATTTGCTGTTCTATATCTGTTATGTTTTCCCATGTTGCGACTGAGTTAATCGTGTCATATGAGTTTGTTTCATTCTCATCGATCTCGTATTGGTAGTAATGCGAAGGATGGGCGCCATAATCAAACAATCTTGTTCCATTAATACTCAGATTTACAAATATGTTTCCGTTGTTCTGTACAATCAGAGGCCTTGGATCGTCGTCTGTAGTATCGTTGACATGGCCAGGGCTGCCGCTGCTGCTGAAATTTACTGTATTGATAACCATGGATATGTCTAGGTACGAATCTATTGTGAATTCAAATGTACCGCTCCATGCTCCAGACTCTACACTGTCATTAGCCCGGACTTTCCAGTAAAGAAGGGTGTCTACAGGAAGGTCTGCGATTGAAGTGTAGTTTGATTCGTTAATTCCGGTTGTGATGTTCAATATTACTGAAGTGAAGTCTGAGTCGTTGTCAACAAGGAGTTGATAAGTTAGATCGTCGCCGTTAAGATCTTCTACATCTGACCAGTTGAATCCAGGGTTGCGAGATATAATGTTTGATTCATTTGCAGGTTCTAAGAGAGTCGGTGCAGTAGGGGCTTCATTTCCTTCAGTATGGAACTGGGCCTGGGCAGAGCCATTATAGTCTGTTCCTTCAACCTCTGCATAGAAGAGTGTGTTTGTGTCTGACCAGTCCCTTGTGTCGAAATCTACAACATACCATAGCTTAACAAGCTCATCATAGTGCAACCCTTCAATTACCTTATAAGGAGGGCCTCTCTGCCAGATTAGTTTCTTAGTGTTTGCTTCAGTGCCTGCAACTTCTGTTGGGGTAAACTCGTTAATTGTAACTGCTCCAGTTACATTTGTGATGTTAGGTGCATCAAGACCAGTATAATCGATAGTTAATTCGTCAGGGATATTGTCGAAGTAAGGGTTGTCGATTATTGCATTGGAATTCTCGTGGGTGTTGTTCATATAAATCTCAATCCTGTATGATCTTCCGTAACTAAAGTTAACCAGAGAGGCGTTGCTATAGTTTCCTAGTTCTAAACCTGCGTCGCGCCTGTCAGTTTCGTCAAGACCTGTGACATCGAATACGCTTAAGAAAATTCCAACTCTTGCAGCGTTACCAACACCCAATGCTGGATCGCCCTGGCTGAAGTTTCTTGAGTAGTTTGTAAATTCAGTTGCATCAAACACATCTTCATAGTATATCCAGACGTCGTCAATGCAGTTCCTGCCGGAGAAGTTCCAATTCTTGCATACGTAAGCGGTCTGGTTATCTCCAGTATATTCGAATGTGATGTCTATGCTTGAGAAATTAATCGTCTCATTAGGATACCATGATACTGCTTCAGTCCATTCTGTTATGTAGTCAGGCGTGTCAGTAGATGCTTTTACATCGTCAACATACAGAACTTCATTAATATCTTCAGTGAAGTTAATGTCGTTGACTACGAGAGTTTGAAGTGCACTTGCGGCAGGGGTCATATTAAATGTGTATTCTGCATCGCAGTCGACTAGGAATGAATAGGTTTCGTCTTCTTGGCCTAAAAGATTTCCGAACTCGTCGTATAACTGCACATCAGCTCCGTAAGAACTCTGCTCAGCGTTCTGTATTGTTCCTGTAATGTTGCACTTGGCTGTTTGGTAGTATACTGTTACGCTATTGGTGAGTAGCTTAGGTAATTGTGACGCGTCTTCTGTCGTAAAGTTAACCTTATATTGGAAGTAAGTGTTCTTGGAAAGAGAGTCTAGGTTGCAGTAAGTTTCTTCGCTACAACTAATCTCATAATCATCACCAGAGCATGCCGAATCGTCGCAGCTTCTTACCTCTAATGTAATGTTATTAGCACTCTCGTTAACGAGTTCGTCCCAGCTTAAGTTCATGAATGAAGCCCTGAAACCAGCATGGAATATCCTTGACTCGTACTCGCCAGTAGGAGGAGCGAATTGATTTTCATAGATTTCTGCAACTTCATCGGCAGTTAAAGATCTGTTCCAGATAGCTACTTCATCTATTGAACCGTTGAATGAATCTATTCCAAAAGTGGTATTACCACCGGCGATTTTTAAATCTGCATTCGCGTCTATATCTCCCAAGGTTCCAGCAGCACCTAAACTGGAGTCTTCCACTCCATTAATATATGTTTTAGGACTGCCGTCGTCCCACACCGCAACTAGATGTACCCAATCTGAGGTTGTTATTGCAGAGGTATCTGAATAATTATACTGGCCGCTCGTGGATGAAAGAATAAACCTCACCCCATTATTTGCCATTTTCCGTATATGCCAGCCTTTAAAGCCCACTCCATCTGCATAACGCGAAACAATCATTCTGTCAGTAGAGTCTAATTCTGGTTTAAGCCATAGACTTACAGAGAATGAATCGTCTTTACTGTAGTTTCCTGCTGCAAGGGTTGTAATATTGATATAGTCTCCTTCTCCATCAAAGCTGTATGCGTTGTTTAACTTGCCCGTTGTGCTTGTCACATCGCCAACCATATCTCCATTATAGTCTTGGCCTGAAGTGTCTGTTAAAGCGTCATTTAAATGCCAGAGACCTTGATTGCCACCCATGTTAATAAATCCAGTTTCTAGGTTGTTATCAGGGAGTTCTTGCTGCGGTATCAAGCTGATGAATTCGGCAGTAGTATTCAGAGTTACATTAGCATAAGTTCCATAGTCCCATGAGCCAAAGATGTAATCTGAATCTGCCCATGCAGAGTTATCGGTAGTGTCAGTAGCCCTGCAGCTCCATTTATATGACGAGTCAATGAATGTGTTGTTATCCCAGAATGTTGATACATTTACATTGAAAGCTGCAGAATCGTTTGTTCCAGTAATGTTTGCATAATCGTATTCTTGCCATGTTCCGTTTATGTTTGTCATCAGAGTTATGTTTGACAGATTTACATTGTCGGTTGCTGAGCAGTTGAATTCGGTTATGGCGAAAGGATCGATTGTCATGTTATTATGAGCAGGGTATTCTAGAGTTACAGTAGGTGCCTGGGTTTCGGCAGAAGCTCCGCAACAAACCTTTAAGTCGTAAGGGTGTTGGCTGCAGTCTGCGATATGTGCGTTTGTTTCGTTTGAAATCGTTGCTACGCATAGCTGGGTTGAGTTACATGAGGTATCGTATGTGCATGTGTATGTTTCTGTTGTTTCGAAGCAAGCTTCGTATACGTAGTTCGAAAGATTTGCGGATTCAACATGCGCATTTGTGTAATTGGAAAGTTTAAGGAGAGTGGTTGAGTACACAGAGTCACAGCTGTTGCTTGTTACAACGCTTCCGTCGCAGCATAGTTTGTAGTCGTAAGCATCGTCCCCTGTCAGGTTAATTGATGCGTGAGCGTTTGTATAATTTGACATAGTCAATACTGCGACATCACCTGGATCGCAAGAGGTTGCAGCATAGCAAAGCACAGCTTCTTCATAGCTTATGATTACTGAGTTTGTTGTCAGTTCTGGTGTGTAGTTTGAGTCGTTAGTCTCAAAGTTAACCATATACTGGAAGTATTGGTTATTATCCAAGGATGATAGGTTGCAGTAGCTTGCATCAGTACAGTCTAATGTGTAGGTTGCAGTATCGCATGTTGGTGTTTCACAGGAACGTGCTGAGATGTTCAAGCTTAATGCGCCGCGTTTGTAGAGGTCTTGGATTTCATCTGCGCTCAGGGTTCTGTTCCAGATTGCTACTTCGTCTATTGTGCCGTCGAAATAAGTCCATGAACTTGTTAGGTCTGGATCGCGGTATCCTATTACTGCATCATTTGCGTTGCTTATATCTCCTATGCTTGATATGCTTACTGGTGTTTGGTCTTCTTGTGCATCTACGTATATATGTAGGTTTGCGCTTCTGTCAAATACCGCAGTTATTAGATGCCATTGACCGTCTGAGATTGTTGTTGTTCCTGTTATTTCTACTGATCCTGAGGCGTCTCTTATATATACATATGCTTTGTCTGCTGTTGAATGCACTCCTAGTAGGTATCCTTTTGTGCTTTCTCGTTTGTCAAATATGTCTTGGTTTGTTCCTGTTTGTGAAGTTTGTACCCATGATGATATTGTAAAGTCTGTTGATGATCCAAAGTCTAGTCCATTTTGGTCTCCTATGTTTACATAATCTCCATTACCATCAAATTCATATGCTGTGTTTATTTTTCCTGTTGTGTTAGCAACGTCTCCGATTACTGCTCCGTCGTTTCCTTCCCCTGAACTATCAATTGCGTTTTCATTTAAGTGCCACAGTCCAACATTGCCCGTCATGTTAGCTCCTGTTTCTACTGCTGCATCGTTTGGCAAGTCTTCTCCATATCCGAGGGATTCATCCCATGTCAGGTTAATCCATGAAGCTGTGAATCCTGTGTCAAAGATTTGCGATTCATATGAACCCGAGTGGTTAGGATATTCGTTGATTGAGTCTGGTTCAAGACCTATGAAATGATCTGTTTTGTTGAAAGTTATATTGTCGTATGTGCCTAAGTCCCAAGAGCTGAAGGTATAGTTTTCTGCTGCATATGCGTCTCCGTTCTCGTCTGAGGCTGAACAAGTCCAAGAAACCTCAGTGTCAACAAATACGTTTCCACCATAGTAATCTGCAATATTCTTTGTGAACTGCGAATAGTTGGTGCTTCCAGTGACATTTGCTGTTTCGTCTTCTGCATAGGTTCCTGATAGGTCATGATATAGAGTGATATTTGCAAGGTTAAAGCCCGTTGCATTGCATTCGAATAATATCCCAGTCAGGTTAACAGTGTGATTATTGTCGCTAGGTTGTGAAAGGTTCACTGAAAGCAGCGCCCCTTCTTCTATTTCTATCTCGTGTTCTGAACTCAGGGTTATTGCGATTGAGATCACGCCGTTCGAGTCTGATACAGCAGTCTGGTCATATGCACCATTGTCATATACGAGATACGAAGTAGATGGTAAGAGGCCTGTTACATTGTAAGTCGCTACAGTAGAAGTGTTTGATGCTGAATCGTTCCAAATTAAATAAGTTGAGTTCCATAAAGTTGAGAATGTCCTGTTAAAGTATTGGGATTTGTTTACACTTACCTCTGTTGTAAGGTTTATTCCTGAGTCAGAGTAACCAGGGCATGTAAAGTTTTCAGTTCTACTGCACAAGAATAATGTTCCAGGATCACCGAATGTAGAAGAACTTCGGCCTGTTGATATATTGATGGCTCCAGTATATGTATCTGTGATTGAATAGATGGCGACCCTGCCTCCGCCGCCGCTGCCTGCGTAAACACCATTATGGTTTCCTCCGTCTCCTCCGAATGCTTTGATCTGGCCTGAGCCTGAGATGTTTGTTGCATTTATCAACACTGAACCGCCTGCTCCGCCGCCACCACCACCAGATAAGCTACTAGCGCCGTTGCCAGCTGAAACGTCTATTGTTCCATAGATCCCGATATATCCGACTTGTAAGTTTATTCCTCCTCCGCCAGAACCACCAGATATCTTTGATGCGGGCTCGTCTGCTCTAGCTATGCCGCCGCCGCTTCCAAATTCGATAGGTATAAAGATGTCTCCATACACAGGACCTTTACCTGTTCCTGAAGAGGTCTGACCCCCTTCTCCGCCATAACCTGCACCGCCCGCCCTAGTATTTAGACCAGAAATGTTGTAACCTGCCCCAGGTCCGCTTGCATTAAGATAACCTCTTTGAGCAGCATCTAACTTACCTCCGGAATTGATATAGAAACTATTGGCTGTGATGTTTACAGGCGACCAAACCCTGGCTACAGCCCCTGAATTGATTGTAATATTATTCCATCGACTATAAGTTGGTTCAAATTCAAATTCATCTGTGACTATGAGCACTTCATTCAGGTTATCGTATTCAGAGATAGTTCCCTGCTCCGCAGTACCGTAATGCACTCCTGGAAGTGCTTCCATTATACCAGTAAAAGTAGATTCGTTATACATAACCATAATCCTGCCGCCTGAACCAGGACCGCCCGACTTATAGATTCCTCCTCCAATAATCTCACTGACTCCAGGGTTCCCACCGCTAGAGTTTAAGACTCCTGAACCTGAGAAATACGTTACATTGATAAGCAATGAGCCACCAGCACCTCCACCACCACCATCACCGTTAGCGAGTTGATACCTCTGGCCACCTTTATTACCATTTACTTTTATAATTCCATCTACATGCAATATTTCCGAATCAATAATAATGGCTCCGCCGCCAGATCCACCACTAGTAGACCCAGCATTACCTCCGCCAGAGCCGAGCTCGGATGGAGTGAACGAGCCTCCATATCTATCGCCACCATAACCGGTACCAATGTAGGCATATCCGCCATAACCTCCATAAGCTCCGCCTCCTGCACCGTCATTGGTGCCTACGTTCTCTCCAGCACCAGGACCTTGGCCAGGCCCAAATCCTGCTCCTGAAGCGTCAATTGAAGCACTTGAGCCTACATAAATCTCATTTGCCAAAATTGAAATTGAAGTGTTCAGTATTGTATTGTTAACAATGATGTCTGCACTTCCAGTAACGTTTATCACGTCACAAACTACAGCATCATAAATTTTAGTGTCTGATGTAACAGTCCAGTTACCATTTCTGTCGGGGCATAATGGATAATCTCCGGTAAGGATTGTGATATTATAAACTTCAGTTACATTTGAGATTGACATGTCGGTTGTAATGTTTGCGTATGCAAAGAACTCATAAATTGAGGTATCAGGTCCAGTCGCGTTTACATACCAAATATAATCAACATATTCTCCAAGGTTTAAGTTAATAGTATCAGGATTAGAACCATTTGTATAGAAAGGTTCTGTTCCGACTATCTCAGAAATCAAGCCTTTACCTGAAACCCCATACTCGTGCATCACCATTCTCACATCATAAGGCGAGAAATAAGAATCCCAGTATTGCCCGGCCTGTGAGCTCGTAACAAAAGTATCTGGACCTGTCTCGTACATACCATAACCTCGCTGGAATCCGCCGCCCCAACCAGTACTCCAGCGGAATCCTGAGTACCAGTAATCAGACTCCCATAGTTTTGTTCCAGTCTTATTAAATTTGTTTAACTTTACTCCATATGCGTAAGAATCAGGTCCTAAAGACTGAACAACAAAGCCGTCGTCAACCTCAACAAAATTAGGATAGTAATAATCAGTATATGAGCTCAGGGCATCCTCTGTGTAGTTCCATGTTTGACCAGATGAATTAAATCCGGCAATCATTGCAGGAGGGTAAGCGGTTGTTCCAAGAGATGACTTTCCTGTTATTACATAATCATTATTTGACACCTGCCTTATTTTTTGCCCAAACGCAAAAGAGCCAGTGTAAAGGCCGATGTCTGCCAATGACTTTTCCCACTCTAAATCGCCATTGGAATCAAGTTTAACTAAACTTTCGCCAGAGTAGATTATTCCTCCGTCGGAGGTAAGATCAAAATCTGCAATTGACCCATTTATATAAGGGCTGTAATTCAAGATTGAACCAGTACTATTAAATTTCGTGATATTCTTGCTTATCGCAACAAAGAAGTCTCCATCTGGCGATTCTTTCATTGGCATCGCTACCGGATTTGAGGCCAGGTTATAAGAGAAATAAGTAGGGATGTTGGTTTTAAAGTCTGTGACTGTTGTGCTCCAGTTAAGTCCTCCAGTCGAATTTAACTTAAACAATTTCAAGTTTACATAAGATGGGTAAGTATAAACGTTGTTCACAACAGGCTCTAATACATTAAAGATATATCCGCCATCAGATGTGTTTATTAAAGTGCCTGCGCGAGCTTGTAAAGCGTCAGTACCCCAGGCTGATTCTCCATAATATGTATAAGTATAAGGATTACTGATTATATTGAAATCTTCATCCATAATCAGGATACTAAAAGAGCTCCCTCCAGTAAAATAAAAGCCTAACAAGGTTGACTTCCAATGGTTCTCGTTCAAAACTAAATAATTACCATCTCCCATAGGCACAAATGAGACAACATTTCCTGGTCGCCAGTCTGAGAAGTATGGACTCCATAATTTGTTTTTGCTCAGGAATGCAGCAGGGTCCAATGTAACATTGACATCGCCGCAATCGCCGTAAAAGCATTCAACCCTGACTGTGTAATTAAAGAACTCGTCCTTAGTAACGTTGATGTCTGATGTTGGATAAAGTGAGGTAATTGTTAGTTCTGGAGTCATGTTATAACTGATCGATACTGAGTTAAGTTCAGGCGTGTATGTGTAATCTGTTGTTGTGAAGTTTATCTTGTACTGGAAGTATTGATTGTTTGGTAAATCTGTTAGGTTGCAGTAGGATGAATTGTCACACGATACACTGTATGATTCTCCTAAGCAATCCGCATCGTTGCACGATCTTGCCTCCAAAGTTAAGTTGCCTATTGCTTCGTCCAGTGTTTCGGCCCAGGTTAAGTTAATCCAGCCAGCTTCTTTTCTAGCTCTGAAAACCTGTGATTCATAAGTGCCTGACGTGTTCTCGAATTGTCCTGTTGAGTTTGGTTCAAGCGTGAGTACATAGTCTGTTAAGTTGAGGGTGGTGTTTTCGTAAGTACCGAGGTCCCAGCCAGAGAATGTGAAATTAGCATCTCCCCAGTCGGTAGCTCCTTGGTCATTATATACGAAGCAGTTCCATGAAACTGAAGTGTCTCTGAATGTGTTTAAACCAACATAGTCATTAATGCTGACATTAAAGTATACATGGTCTTCTGTGCCTGACATAGGGTGGGTGTCGTTGTAAGCGAAAGTACCGGACATGTCGTGGTATAACGACGCATTGGCAAGAGCGCCGATAGTTGTTGCATTGCATACGAACTGTACAGGTTCTGAAAAGTCTATAGTATGATTGTCGTCTATAGGTATAACTAATGTCGTGTTAGGGAAGTAAATCTCTGTGGTCGTCAAGTTAATCTTATGAGGGGAGTCGAGTTGAACACTAAACTCTTGCAAGTTTCCTTCTGCGTTTGTTGTATAAGGGAATCCAGAGATTAGAGCGTCGTTGTCGGTTGCAAAGTACTGTGTTGACGAGGCAAGTCCTGATACGTTGAAAGTTGCGACTGTTGCAGGATTAATTGGGTAGTCATACCAAACAGACTCATTTACTGACCAGTATTCATCAACTGTTTTGTTTGTCTGAGTTGTTTCATTTACGTCGTAAGATGTTTTTGATATTACTGTTCCGTTTTGGAGAACTGACCATTGGCCGTCTCCATGACAGTTAAAGTCTGGCAAGCATTCGACCATGTAGATTGTACCGTCTTGCCCGTCGCCACCTAAAACACTGTTTCCACCTGTAACAGCCATGTCGCCAGATAGCTCGAAAAGGTTGTAATAAATAGTAACCCTTCCACCTGAACCGCCTCCACCGTCTTGGGTATCGTCGCCTCCATTACCGCCATTAGCAGTTATTGAACCTGAACCAGTCAAGTTATTTACTATTAGGTAGATTCCACCGCCTGCGCCGCCACCGCTACCATCGACATTTGAATCGCAATTTATTCCACCATTACCGCCGTTAGAACTTAGTGTACCTGCAAGTTCTAATGTGTCTGTTATTTCCAAGTAAGCCAGACCGCCACCGTCACCTCCATTGCAGTCTCCACCAGCTGAACCGTAATTTCTTGGTGCAGTCATAAATCCGTATGCTTCACCGCCGTCATCTGCCTGGCTGCCTTGTCCTGCGCCGCCGTGTCCACCATAAGCTCCGCCTGAACCGCCATCTCCTAATCCACCAGGATCTGAACCAGGACTTGGACCATAACCTGTGTTTAAACCATTGGAATAACCTTTCGAGTTAAGGTTTATTGCGGCGCCGGATTCGATTGTTAAGTTGTTCAAAGTAAGGTTTAGATAGTATAGTATTGTACCTGCTGAACGCGGTCCGATGTGTGATAAAGTTCCTCCGTTTTTAACAGTAATGAATATATTAGGGTTGATTGTGTCCATCTCAGTGCCGCCAAGGTTAAGGGTGCTTGAGATATTGAAATAATCAGAATCTTCAAGGAATGATAAACGTCCATTGTAATTGTTTATTGTAAAGTTATCAAGAGTTGAGTTGATGAACTGTACAGGGTTAAAGTAACCGTAGTTATTTATTGTTGCTGAGTCGATTATTTCAGTTACGTTTAGTTCTTCATTTACTTTAACTGTCAGGGCTGCGCTGTTTGAGACATTCAATAGCGATAACTCAATAGATTCATTTGCATAAGTTGATTCTCCTGAATGTGCATTGTTATCTGAAATTAGCTGGTCATATGTTCCGTTATTTAGGTAAATCGTACCTGCGCCACCGTATTGATAGCCCCAGCCACCATATGAGGTTATTGTGCCTGTGAAATCTTTAGTTGTATAGTGTATGGCAACTCTTCCTCCTGCTCCACCACCCCCGTCATTGTTATCATCGCCTCCAGAACCACCATTTGTTGTGATAGTGCCTTCTCCCTGCAATGTGTCGGTTATGATATATACCGAACCACCTGAACCGCCACCAGATCCGTCTTGTGAGAATAAGTCGCAATTTATGGCTCCTGTTCCGCCATTAGATGAAATAGTTCCGTTGTTAAAAAGAGTATCTGTTAAGTTTAGTAAGATTGCTCCGCCACCTGCACCACCGTTACAGTCACCACCTTCTGAGCCAATTGCAACTGGTTGTGTCAATGAACCATATGCAATTCCTCCAGTGCTGTCTGCATCTCCAAGATCACCATAACCTTTTCCACCTTTACCCCCATATCCTCCGCCAGAACCTGCGTCGTATGTACCGCCAGGATCGTTACCACCGCCGGTTCCGTAGCCAGTGTTAGTGCCGCCATTGTAACCTTTGCTGTTGGCGCTTATACTGCTGCCTGATTCTATACTTATGTTTTCAGCAACGATCTGCAGGTTATAGAGCTGAGTGTTGCCGTTGGCCCTATGCGTTATTGTTCCTGAATTTTCAACGTAGATTGAGGTTGCATTGATAATAACGCTGCTTGCGTATGAATCTAAAGTTGCTCCTGTGACATTTATGATGTTACAGACTACGCTGGTATTAAGCTGATACTCAGAATCTACTGTCCATATACCAGTATCGTTTGGACACTCGGAATAAGGGCCTTCAATTGAGACATTGTCTTCAGCAGTAACTGGGCTAAACGAAGTGTTTGCACACGTAACGTTATAGGTGTAGTTTGAAGAAGCCTCAAATGACTTGTTATATTCATAAATGTCTGACAGCTCGATCATTGCAAATGTTGTGCCAGGATCATCCTCAAAAGTAATATTGCAAGAAGCTCCTGCAATAAACTCTCCAGAGGTTTTGTTAGTATAGTTTGCATTGAACGTTACGTTCTCTGTTATATTCTTTGGACCGTTGTTGAAAATCGTAAGGTTTGCGTTTACACCAGTGGCAAACCCTGTGAAATGCGAAACGTTTATAGTCATATTTCCGTTCTCGCAGCTGTAGTCAGTACAAATATCGGTAGGACATTCTACGTCTTCTGCAAGTATGCCTGGAGCAGTTGTTTCGTTAACTGAGTAGTATACTGTTTTTGCGATATTGCAATCAAGAGAGTATAATGTCAAGGTCGCTGAATCGTTTAAAGTCTGGTCAAATGCAGAACTGTTTACAAATATGAAGTTTTCTCCGATATAGATGTTCTCATTGAAGTTTGCATCTGTTGCATTTATTCCGAATTCCCAAGCAACTCTTCCTGCAGTGGTGTTTTCGATAATTGCTCCTGTAACGTTTTCTATATCGATTTGATTGACAAAATCTGTGGTATCTCCGTCATAGTCTGAATAAGTTACATTATACGCAGGAGGGTATGTCAAAGGCAGGTAATCGATGTTTCCTGTTCCCAAAGTTAAGCTAGAGTCACATATGCCGTCTCTATCGTTATCGGTGCAAGTCTCTGAATAGCCTGGTTGAGTTGTATTTGCCCAGAAGTTTCCACCGATATAGTTTGCACCTACGACATTGGCACCTTTTATCCTTGAGATGTTCCAGTTATTAAGATTTGAACCTGATAATGAGATGTAAGCTCCGCTATGGTTCAGCAGGTTATCGTAGATCAAATTGTTATCTGAAGCTGCCTCAAACCTGAATGTTGTGCTTGAAGCTGAGATGTTTGAGCCTGTAAAGGTATTTTCGTCTGATCCATATAGTCTGAAGGCAAACGTGCTACTCATATTGATATAAGAGTTGTTAAATGTGTTATTGTTGCTATAATAGACCGGCATTTGGTTTGCCTTATGGATATTCAACGCAGTAAAGTTTGAGTGATTAGTGTGCCAGATGTTAAATAAGTTGTTAGCAGTACCGGTACGTGAGATTGTTATGTTATTAAACGAACTGTAGTGTGCACCACATAATGAGATCGATGAGATATTGTTAGGTATGTGCTCAAGCAAGACTGAATCATTGTAGTATAAGATTAGTTTATTGTCTGTACCTGTAATATTTATGAATTCGTTATTGCAATAGATTGGTAAAGAAGGGTCTAATAAAATATCTGATTCTGAATTGCTTGTGAAAGAAGAGTCCCTGACTATGCTTGACAACATGGTAGAAGAACTTAATCCTCTGGAGTTACCCGATGCTCCGATGTTCTCAAAGTAAAGGCTTGTTCCAGAATTTATCAAGAAACCGTAAGTGCCTGAGCTGTTTACAATTGTATTAGTCACATTTGCTCTTGAAGAGGAGATTAAGTAGATGCCCTGGTTCGAGGAGTCGACGCTTGAGTTGTGGAGGCCAATGTCTTGAACATTCTTTAGATATATTCCAACGTTTGGAGATGACGATGCTGTTATGTTTTCATAGGTTGAGTTGTCTGCGTATTCGATCTGTAATGCGCGGGCCCAGTCAGTCAGATTGCAGTTCATAACAATGACGTTTGAGTCTGTAGGTGAAGCCCTGTCAACCGCAATGCCTGTTGTTGAAGCAGTATCGGTTCCGTCAATCCTGTAACCCTGGCAGTCTAATATTACGTTATCTGCTGTGATGTTGATGCAGGTGGCATTGGAAGAGTCTAGTATTGAATTGTTGATATAGTATGTTCCTGGAGAGTCAATTATTGTGCAATTTGAGAGATTAAGTTCTAAAGTAGGTTCTGACTCGATTGTTAAGTTATTGCTTGTTGTAATATTTCCGTCATGGTTACCATCGTTAGGCGTGACTTCGAACGACCAGACATCACCAGTATTGGTTTCGTTTGAGACTAATAAATGTGTCTTGTTCTCATACAATGCAACAATCTGTTCTGCAGATAGTGATCTATTCCATATCTGTACTTCGTCTAAGGTTCCTTTGTAGCATACAGTTGGTGTTCCACCGACATTAGCACATCCTAGTAGGAGATATACGGTACTTCCATCATCGTATATTGTAGAAGGGTCATAATCGTTCAATACCCCATCAACATAAAGAGACATCCCTGCTGAACCCCAGACCATCCCTGCATGATGCCATTCGTTATCGTTTATCGCATCTGATGAATTTAGTATTACTGATGTTGCTGCGCTATTTCTTATCCAGAAATATAATGTTTGATCAGATGAGCTTTGATATGCTGCCAATGTTGGAAGAACGTTTTGTTGACCGAACAGATATCCGTTTTCAGCTGCAGTCTCTCCTGATTTGAACCATAAAGATACTGTTCCTGAAGTCATCCTGAAATTCTTACCTAAGTTTATGTAATCGTTGATGCCATCGAATTCGTATGCTGCAAATCCATCAAAGCCTCCTGTCGAGTTCCAGATAACTCCGTTATTTTCTGTTCCGTTATTTCCATATCCTGAATAATCAGTAGTTCCTGCAGCGCTGCCATTGTTCTCGAACGGCATGTTTAATAAAGTGATTGAGGAACCGTCAAGTAGCCAGTTAGTTATGTTCTTTACAGAATCTCCTTCAGGGTCTGATACTGACCAATATGCAGTGAGGTTGTCTTCTGTAAAGTTGTTCACTGATGTTGCGTTTAGAATCAAGTTAGAGATTGATGGCGGTTGATTAACGTCTGCATAACTGATTAGTACAGATTGTGTCAGTAATTGTGATGTGTAGTTAGTATCGTTGCTTGCGAGGTTTACCCTGTACTGGAAATATTGATTATTTATTAAAGGCGAAAGGCTGCAGTAGCTTGAATCTGTGCATGTTAGGTCATAAGTTTCACCTGAACACGATGGATCGTTACAGCTTTTTGTTGAGATGTTCAAAGTAGTATTTTCTGGAACAGTTTCATCCCAGGTCAAATTAACGAAAGTCTTATCGGTTCCTAGATTGTAAATTCTTGATTCGTAGGTTGCTCTATCGATATATGTTCCTTTCTGCCTGTTGTAAATATCCGATATTTCGGATGCTGATAAACTCCTGTTCCACATCGCTACTTCGTCTATGCTTCCGCTCCAGCCTGCGACTATTCCTGCTCTTTCTAAAGCGCCTATTGTAAATGTGTCTGCCTGTGTTGCGTCTCCTATCCACTGGCCTGCATTAGAACCCACTATTGGAGTTAATGTTTTTTGTTGTCCGTCGACATAGAGCTTTATTGTTGAACCTGTGCTTGTGACAACAAAATGGTGCCACTTGCCCTGCTGGAACATGCTAGCAGGCGTATCAAGCTGCATTTGGCCTGCCCCGTTTAAAATGTAGGTAATCATAATCCTGCCGTTTAAGTCTGCCCTGAAGTATCCTAAGAAGAACTCGTCATCTATTCCAGAAGCTACTGAGACTGACCCTATTAACATGTCGGCTGCAGTCCCGTCCCAATTAACCCATGCTGAGTATGTTCCCTGCTGATCATCTATGAATGTCGGATTACTTTGTTTTACATCGTCAGAGTCTACATCAAAGTCATAGGCGCCGTTAAGCACTCCAGTTATATTTGTCACTGTTCCACCTATTGACCCATCATTACCTTGACCTGAACTGTCAAATGGATCCTCGTTAAAGTGCCATAATCCTACACTACCAGTCATGTCTATATATCCATCATTTTCGGCATTTTCAGGCAGTTCTTGTTCTGTATCATTAGCTGTAAGAGTAAGTGAAGTGTAGTTCAATGAAGATTTATTGTAAGTTCCAAGATCCCAGCCGCTGAAGGATTGATTTGAAGTTGCGAATCCACAGTTTGCACTAGAGTCGCAGACATAAGCATTCCAAGTAATTGTGGTGTCTTTGATTCTGTCAATGCCGATAAAGTCTGATATGTTTCTTATGAAACTTGTTTCGTTCTCTATACCTGTCCAGCTTGTTGAACCGTTTTCTGCAAATGCTCCTGACATGTCATGGTACAAGGTCACGTTTGTGAGGTTGTAGTTGGTTGCATTGACTGTGAAGTTTATGAGTTCTGTAAAGTCGATGGTATCGTTGGTTGGCTGTACAAGGGTTACAACAGGGTCTGTAGTATCAAAGAACTGTTCATACTCGATTGTTACTGATTCAGTAAGCAGTTCTGGAGTGTAATTTACATGTTCTGTTTCAAAGTTAACTTTGTACTGGAAGTATTGATTTTTGTTCAAATCTGTAAGGTCGCAATGTGTTGCGTTGGCGCATTCTACATCATAAGTTTCTGTATCGCAAGATGCGTCGTTACATGAGCGTGCTGAGACGTTAAGTTTTAGAGCGCCCCTCTGATATATTTCGAGTATCTCATCTGCAGATAAGGTTCTGTTCCATATGCTAACTTCATCTATGCTTCCGTTCCAGTCTGCAATTAGTGTAGACCTTTTTATACCTCCTATTGCGAAATAGTTTGCATCAGTTGCGTCTCCGAACCACGCGCCATTGTTCGATCCGATGTTTACAGATAGCGTAACTTCCTGACCATCCACATAAGCTTTAAGTGTTGAACTGCTACTGGTGACTGCAAAATGATGCCATTTGTTTGGCTCAAACACGTTATTTGGCGTCCTTAATCGTACTTGGATTGCTGCATTTTGTATGTGGACAATATCTGTGAAATTACCGTAGTTTCCTGCGGAGTCTGGCCTGAAATCAAAGACGTACTCATCGTCATTTGCATTATTCACGGTTGTTGCTGCAATTGTCATCTCTGACGCAGCGCCACCCCATTTAACCCATGCAGCAAATGTTCCTTGTTGATCGTTTATAAATGTCGGAGTTGATACTCCAATATAATCCTCATCTCCGTCGAATTCGTATGCATTGTTTATTATTCCAGTTATGTTTGTCACATTTCCGCTAATGGTGCCATCGTTCCCTGAACCAGAATAGTCTAATGCATCTTGATTCAGGTGCCACAAGCCTGCATTACCACTCATGTTTACTTCTTCTTCAGCTCCGTTGTTCGGCAAATCGTCTCCGTACGCGACTCGTTCGTCCCATGTTAAGTTAATCCAGGTTGATATAAATTCTGAATTGTAGATTCTTGATTCGTAGCTTCCTTTGCTAAAGTACAAGCTTTGGTTGTTGTAAATGTCTAGTATTTCAGATTCTGATAAGGAGCGATTCCAGAGTGCAACTTCATCAATTGTACCATTGAACGCGCTCGTATAAGTAAACCCTCCTGCGTCATTTGAGCCTATTAAGAGGTCAGAGTTGGCGTCAAATGTATTTGACCATGCATCTACATCAGTCTGTTTTACTCCGTCTATGTATAGCATCTGGTGTGTACCATTGTAGAGTACAACTACATGGACCCAAGTATTGCTTGGGATTCCTGCATTGCTTGTAGTATCGCTAAGAGAGCTGCCTGCAGAATCATATTGTCTGAATTGAACTTTGCCAGCTTGATTATCATTTATTAATAATTTATATGATTCCCAAGGGGCTAGTGAGTGTTTCTTTATAACAAGCATTCCAATATTTGTGTCTAAATCTCCAGCCCTATTAATCCATAATGATATGGTAAAGCTTTGGTTTGTAAGCCTGAGTTCTTCTGAGTCAGAGATCCTGATTCTCTGGTCTGTTCCAGAAGCGTTGCTTCCATCAAAGTTATATGCTTTGCCGTATCTGC
>JAHWHD010000034.1 GCA_019323525.1 Candidatus Woesearchaeota archaeon | reverse complement strand
TTTGCACATTGTTTCTGCCATAGCTTGCAAGCGAGTGTTACAGGCTACACCGCCGCCTAAAAGAAGTTCTGTCTTATCACAGTGAGCCATCGCTCTTTCAGATACTTCCAGTAGCATTGCAAAAACATTTTCCTGGACAGAAAAGCAGATGTCTTCTTTTGAGTATGTGTTTTCTTTTATCAGTTTCTTGACAAATGTAAGGATTCCGCCGAAAGATACGTCCATTCCTTTTACACAGTAAGGGATTTCAATATAATTTTTTCCGATCTTCGCAAGTTCCTGGATCTTTGGACCTGCAGGAAAACCCAGGCCAAGCTCGCGGCCTACACAGTCAAGAAAATTGCCAATGCCTATGTCTAACGATTCTCCAAAGATTCTAAATTTGCCGCTTTCATAAGCAATAATCTGGGTGTTAGCTCCTGACGCGTACAAAAGAACAGGATCTTTTGCTTCAGTGAGAATCTGGCCGATTGTAAGATGTGCAATGCAGTGGTTGACGCCTATGATTGGTATGCTGTGCTTTAATGCCAGTGTTCTTGCAAAAAAAGCTCCAATCCTTAAAGCGTGTCCTAAACCAGGGCCTTGTGAAAACGAGATCAAGTCAATGTCGTTAATTGTGAGGTTTGCATTATCAAGTGCCTGTTTCAAGACAGCGTCGCAGACCTTGACATGGTGTTCAGCTACCTTGAACGGTATCATGCCGCCTTCACCTTCAGAAGTCTTGTAACCGTCAATCACATTGCTAAGTACTTTACCTTCGAATGTTACTACAGAACAGCCGAATGTGTGGGCTGTTGTTTCTATACCTAGGCAGTGTTTCATAGATTAGAATGGAGAGGGGTTTTATTTAAAGTTTTGGAAGCATCTTTGTCTCGATATTGTCCTGATTTAAGATGTCTGCGAATAGAGTTAAAGATACTCCAGACGCTGAGGCGAAATAGGTTGCTAGCGCTGCTTGTCGCATGTAATCTCCTATCAAAGGGTCTGGAATGTTCACGTTAGCTGCTGCAGCTGCAATTAACGCTAATGCAAAAAAACCTTTCTGGAATCTTGTTATTTGTTCATAATTGTTCCGTATGTATCCTGTAATTGAGAAATTTCCCATGAATGTTTAGGTAAATATAGAATCTATTTAAATATTGTTTAAGAAGAAGCTATCTTAATAGTTTGTATACGTCTATAAGAGACATTCCATCTTTTCGTGGGATTGACATGAATAAATCCTTGTCATTTTCCCAAAATCTAGGGTCAGGATCTTCGCCAGTAAAAGTGTCCACTTTTTTACCTACTACGATTCCAGTTTCATCTTCAATAACATAGTAATCTTTACTTACGCTCTCTTTACCATCATACTTGAAGACGATTTGTTTTGTTTTTAGCATTTTATTTTGATAATTCATAAGTTCTTCCTTCCCATCTTTCAGGGATGTCTGACCTTAGCTTTAATCTTTTTGTTAGTTCAACACCAGTAACAGTACAATGAATTGTTTACCAAGTGATGGTGTAGAGCTGACTTGATAAGGTTATATGTATCAACAACAACCACTTTTGCCATATAAATACCTAGCAAGAGCCACTATTTAAACTTTTCGGTTTTGTTGTCCCCCCGCAGTGACAAATAATCGAAACATTTATATACTAGTTATGACATAATATATTGTATGATTCAACCTCGGGATGTTCTTATCATGATTCTCATCCCCCTCAACGAATCACCTCTTTTAAACAATCCCGAGGCGTTGAATTATACTATGGAAAAAAACTATGGAAAAAATAAAGGCAAATTCTCCAGATAGCGAAGACCAAATAAAAGGTATGCTAATTTTAGATAGAGGGTTTTTGCAAGCTGCAATCTATAATGGTACAGCTGAGGTCTATGGAACTGACTATAAAGGGCTTAGTGAGGGTCAACAAAATTATTTCAGAAATCTTGGATACGCAATTATTGATCGCAGGGCTTCTATAAGGGTTAAAGACAAAGACGAAGTTGCTGAGCTATTAGTGGACATGAGGCAGGCTCCTAGGGATTGAATTTAACTATCTCAAGAATAACCACAAACTATTTATAAATCCTTTAATAATACTTTTTCTATGACACTTAAAAAGCTTATAGATGCAGTTAAGTCGTATAATCCGAATGCTAATCTTAAGCTTATTGAGAAGGCTTATGAGTTTGCTAAAGAGGCGCATAAGGGACAGAAACGGGTTTCAGGAGAGTCGTATTTCAGCCACTGCGAGTATGTGGCCATGCTTCTTACAGAGCTTAAACTTAACTCTACAACCATAGCTGCAGGTCTATTACATGATATTCTTGAGGATACTAAGATACGGCCGCAGAAGTTACAGGATGAGTTCGGACCGGAGATATTTAACCTTGTAGAGGGCGTTACAAAGATCGAGAGGATTTCTTTAGAGATGACTGACGAAGAAAAGGCTCAGTACATAAGAAAGATCCTGTTAGCAACAATAAAAGATGTCAGGGTTATCCTCATAAAGTTAGTTGATAGGCTGCATAACATGAAAACCTTAAAACATCTTAGCGATGAAAAACAGAAAAGGATAGCAAAAGAAACTCTTGACATATACGCTCCAATCGCGCATAAACTAGGCATCTACAAAATTAAGTCTGAACTTGAAGACCTAAGTTTAAGGTATATAGACGCTGAAGCGTACCAGGACCTTAAAAAAAAGATATCCGAGAAAAGAGAGGCAAGGGAGAATAAGATTGCTGAAGTTGTAAAAGTGTTAAAAGACATGATAGAGTCGCAAAACATTGAAGCAACTGTATATGGAAGGGCCAAGACGTTCTACAGCATATACAAAAAGATCAAGACAAGGAATAAAACCTTTGACACCATATTCGACCTGTATGCGTTCAGGATCATCACGAATAGTGTCGAGGATTGTTATAAAATCCTGGGGCACATCCATAGTAAATGGAGATATCTTCCGTCGCAGTTCTCGGATTACATAGCTAACCCTAAACCTAACGGGTACCAGTCAATACATACAAAGATCCTGTACACTGGGCAGCCTATTGAGATCCAGATACGGTCAAGAGACATGCACCTTGAAGCTGAGGAAGGGATAGCTGCGCACTGGAGGTATAAAGGGACTGAACGTGATAAAAAGTTCGACAGAAAGATCGGCTGGTTAAGGCAGCTTCTTGAATGGGAACGTACGAGCAGTAATGCTAAGGAACTTATAGAGACCTTGAAGATTGACCTTTTCAAGGACGAGATAATAGTTTTCACACCTAAAGGAGAGCCTCTCGCGCTTCCAGAAGGAAGCACGCCAATTGACTTTGCGTACGAGATCCATACTAATATTGGTAACAAATGTATAAGGTGTAAGGTCAATAACCAGGTAGTTCCGCTTGACAGTGTCTTGAAAAGTGGCGACGTGGTTGAGATTATGACACAGAACAATGCTAAACCGTCAAGGCAGTGGCTGAACTTTGCAAGGACGAACCTGGCAAGGTCAAAAATAAGGTCTGCTATAGGGATTGAAGGCGAGAGGATGAAGAAGCGTGCACGTGAAACTCAAGAGGAACTTTCTGAGATCGAGGTTGAGGGGATAGCCAACCCTGTGATGAAGTTTACAAAGTGTTGCAGTCCAGTGAAAGGAGAGGCAATATACGGGTTTAAGATGAAAGATGGTAAGATTGCAATACATAGCCATGAGTGTCCGAACCTGAAAACAATGTCGAACCTGAAGCCTGTCAATGTTGCGTGGAAGGCTAAAGAGAAAAAAGTAAGGATGAAAAAGCTAAACATAATAGTGAATGACAGAGTTGGATTGCTATCAGAAATCCTTAACCTGATTGCTAAAAGAGATATCAATATATCTTCTATATTCAGCGAGGCCAGAAGAAAGCATGTCATGATATCGCTTGTGCTTGAAATCAAGAAAGAGGATAACCTTGAAGAGTTGATAAATCATATCGTTATAATTAAGGAAGTTGTAGATGTTGTTAGCGTGGATGTTTGAAGTATTCAAAACATTTATATAATATTCAAGTATAAATTCTTGTATGAAGAGGTTCAATGTTCTTACCTGGTTAGTTGTATTATGTGTTCTGGTTCCTGTTGTGTTTGCAGATGGTGGCATGATAATACGCGAACCTACTGGCTGGAGAATGCTGAAAGAGGGTAACCAGCTAGCTGCTATAAATTATAAAGAAGGGTTTGAGAATCTAATCATAGCTGTTAACAGCGGCGAGCAAGTTGCAGGGGATAAAGCAGTATGGATATTTCCTGTACCTGCAACTCCTGAAAAGACTGCAATCAATATACTGAAAGGGTTTCCGCAGTTGTACGGAGATGATATATCTGTAAAAGCTGAAGATTCTGTTCAGAACATTGCTGAAGTTGCAAGGGCTTCGCAGATATATCCAATACCATTTTCATTTAGAAAAGGTTTCTTCGGAGTAGGGGCCCGTTTTGCAGAGGGGCAAATGATTGAAGGTGTGACTGTGCACGAAACAGTAACAAGGTTAGGCGTAACAACTCAGCTTGTAACAGCGAAAACCGGAGAAGGGCTTGCATCGTATGTAGAAAGTAAAGGTCTTGAGATACCTCCAGAGTTTGAAACTATATTGAGCGAGTATATAGGTCAGGAATTTTCATTTGTTGTGTCGTGGGTGTCTGACCCTGGCCAATTTACAAGGATAGATGATGTTGCCAGAATAATTAAACTACTGGACGAGGGAAATATTGAAGAAGCGATCAGAGTAACAGAGTCCAGTACAAATGATAGGTTAAGGGCAGTTAACCAGGTGTTGAAGTCAGGAGACGTCGATGTTGCTAAAGAGTTTCTTAGGTCCAGATACATCGGATCAATGCGTGAACTTGATAATGCAGTATCCGTATCAGTAACGTTTCCAACAGATAGGATGTATTACCCTTTAAAGCCGACATCGGTTTATGGAAGTGAAAGAGTGCCTACTACAGTCATAGTCGTGGGCCATGTAAGGCCTGAACTGTTCAAGGAGATAAAAGCTGATAGCGAAGTAAAATATTTCTATCAAAAAAGTTATTCGCCGAATGAAGAGCTGAGAGAGTTCTTTTTCAGCAAAAGTGTAATTAGAGATTTTAAGTATACAACGATTTATCTGGATCCTGTATCTAAGTTTCTGGTAAATGATCTGTGGATAGATGAAGGTGCTCCTTTGAAAGTGGGGTTACAAAATTATCTGTACAAATTTAGTGTCCTTAACGGAATAATGTTGTTTGTAGCGTGTTCTCTAATTGCAAGTCTTGTAGCAGGAATGTTGGTGTTTAAGAAAAGATTGTACTGGTTTGGGTTTTTTAATTTCCTTACACTGGTAGGGTTTGCTTTTGCGACTTATTTCTGGAACTTTAAAGAAGTCGATTCCAAGCTAAAAAAGTATATTGTTAAGTACTCTGAGAAATTATTTGAGAAAAAGAGGTATTATGTCTTGGCTTCAGTGTTTGGCGTGTTAACATTGTTATGGATAGGGGTTGGTAGGATTAAATTCGATCCAGCACTATCATTTGTCATAGGCATTGGAATTGCCGGCTTAATAGTGTTTCTTATATTCAAGCTTAGCTATGAAAAGGTTAACGAAAATTATAACGATTATTTCAAGGATGTGTCTTTAAGGTTCTTTAACATTAGGCGGTTTTTGTACCTGATCGTTTTCAATGTTGTTGGGTTTATAGTGTTGTTCTTCGGATTATTCATAAATTATAGAACAGCTCGCGAGTTAGCGTTAAGTCTTGGGTGGAGTGCTAAAGATGCAATTTACGTCAATGCTTATGCTGAAAATTTGTTTCCTTGGTTTTTCTTAATAGTTTTTACAGCTTCTATACTTTTGTTGATGGTGTTTGACTACAAATTCAAAAAGGTCCATGTAAGTAACAAGGATATCAGAAGGTTGTGGTTTGTTCTATTGTTCACAGGAATATTTGTAATATTGACTTTGGTGTTTCAGTATATTTTAGGTCTTATGATTTGAAAATAGTTATCACTAATTCTTAAATAATGTATCATGAAAAAAAAAGAATAAATAATGATACCGTGCATGTTTGGAATTCCAGGTACGAACTGTTGGGAACTGCATGCTGAATACCTCGTTGCCTTGGTACTTACACACCAGTTCCATTAAACCCATCTTCTATGGGAGTTCTAAGATGTCTCTTTTCGAGGCGGGTTTCGGGCTTAGATGCTTTCAGCTCTTATCCCTTAATGCGTAGCTGCCCGGCATACCTTGTCAGATAACCGGTAGACCAGAGGCATCGGTCCTTCGTTCCTCTCGTACTAGAAGATCCTTCCTCTCAGACATCCAACAATTCCAGTAGATATCAAACAAACTGTCTCACAACGTTCTGAACCCAGCTCACGATCCCTTTTGATGGGTGAACACCCCCACCCTTGGCCGCCGCTGCACGACCAGGATAGGAAGAGCCGACATCGATGTAGCAAGCCGCGCCGTCGATATGCTCTAAGTCTTAGAATGAACTAAAACTAAATGAGCTCTCGGGCGCGACAACTCTGTTATCCCCGGAGTAACTTTTCAGTCATTTCAAGCCCCCAACAAGGAGGACATTGAAGTTCGCTAGGCCAAAATTTCTTTTTTGAGTTTCTTTTTGTTGGAAACTCAATCAGGCTGGCTTTTGCCCTTGCACTCTACTCTGGATTTCTGACCCAGATGAGCCAACCATTGGGCCCCACTGATATCTTTTCAGCGGGGTGCCACCCCAGCCAAACTGTCCACATACCGCTGTTCCAAGATTGCTCTCGGTTAGCAACGTAAGCTCGAAAGAGTGGTGTTTCATTGGTGTCTATTCACGAACTGGCGTCCGTAACATAACGACTCCCACTTACACTGTACAACCAAACTCACGTCACAACGATAAGCTACAGTAAAGTTTCACGGGGTCTTCGCTTCCCACTGGAATTCTCCGGCTTTTGCACCGGAAGAGAGTTTTCGGTGGAGTCTGACTAGGGACAGTGGCAACCTCGTTACGCCATTCATGCAGGCCGTCATTCAAACGGCAAGGCATTTCGCTACCTTAAGAGAGTTATAGTTACCCCC
>JAHWHD010000033.1 GCA_019323525.1 Candidatus Woesearchaeota archaeon | reverse complement strand
CTAAATAGAATTAAATAATCTTATTTTAAGCTTTCTCTTCAACAACCTGAAAACGTTTACCCTTCTTGACCTTTTTCAAAGAAAACTTCTTGATACCTTGGCTAGCTGCATACTTCTTAGCGTTTTCCTCAGTAGCGAAAGTCTTTGGCCTGTTAGGTGCTTTAATACCTTTAGATTTATATCTCATCCTGAAACTAGTACCTTTACCTCTGCCAAGCTTTCGTTTTTGCCTTGTATGCATCTTTACCATACTTTACGAGATTTTTATGGCTTTATATAAATGTTTCGTTGCAGTACAGCAATCTTTTTATATAAACTCCACACATAAACCAATATGGCATTTGCAACACCAACCAGAGGATCTCAAGATACTGACAAAGCGCAGAGCATTAAGAAGGTTACAGATCTTGATATTGTCTGCCAGTCAGCCAGCGCTAGTAAAGATTATGCAATGACTGAAGCCCAATATGTAAGGTCTTTAGCTTTGGGAGTCCCTCTTACAATGTTCAAAGGAATGGTTGTAAAACTATTCTATGACAGCAGTAACAGGTTTGACAAATGCGGAGTCATGGAACTAGGTCTAGGAGAATTCTGTTATGAAATTGGCTCAAACCTATATCAAAGAGCAAAGAATGACGGCATATTTCATGTTACAGGAAACATATTAGAGAACATGCTGTCGTTATTCATATGATTCTTAAGTTTTCTAGCAGCATTTTATAAATCCAGGAACCCTAAAAACAGAAAAACTTATAAACGCATTCAAAAGATTCTAGGAATATGATAGACGGTTATGACTGCAGGTATCACGGCACTGGCGGAATGGATTCTATGAAACTGTTACATAGAGATAGCAAACCCATAGACTCATCTGTCTACGGAGAATTGTTCGGCAGATACGGCAGGATGACCCACAGAAGAACTGATTTAGTTCAGGAATCTAATTTTGATAAAAAGATGGATGAGGAATTTGAAAATGTCACCAGATGAAACAAGAGATCATGAAGATGAAGTAGAACCTTCTGAAGAGCAATGGGCTCAGGACGAGACAGAAGACGAGTTAAAGGAAGATATGGAAACTGGCGAAAAGGACGAGGACGTGTACTCTGAGGAAGGAAGAGAAGGGCTATTAGAGGATGATGAGCTAAGTTATGAGGAAGACGCATTTATGGAAGGAGCTGAAGGTCGCGGCCAGTTAGGCAAATGCGACGAGTGCCACAAGGTTCTTGACGACGACCCTGACTCAGTTGTAGAACGCGAGTTTGACGGAGAGATGCACTTGTTCTGTTCAGACGAATGCGCTGAGAAGTATGCCAGAAAAAAAGAATAAATTTTTCACTTTTTCTTTACCATATACATCAAACCTAAGGTTATTACGCAAGATAAACAAGCAGTAGTTCCTAGGCCACCGCCATAACCTGTAAAAAACTTCGAAGTGTTCACAAATATCAACCCAAATACTAATCCTGCAAACGGCATATACTTTGTTGGAATTGTCTTTGGAGATGCCATCCCTGCGAACGATGCTCCTATAAACGCTACAGGAATCGCAGTTGCAAGCTCAGGAGTTGTCAGATGAGGAAAAAAGTAAAATACAAGACCAACAACAAGAGACAGCAGAGCTGATGCAAGCACAGGTCCTTTCTTAGCCCTAACACTTACATCATGCGTTAATGTAGCACCTATCTTGCTAACGATGATAAGCACAATATCCGCAATTATCAAGTCAATCATAGTACCAGCCCCAGTACAAAGACTGCAATCGCGACTCCAATGAATGCCATTGTACCTAGCTTACCTCCCATTCCAGTATAGACATCATGCGAAATTGCATAGACTACGCCAGCAATCAAACCAGCCAAACCTACAAACCATAAATTCGATAGCACAAAAGGGGCGCTCATACCGACAAAAGCGCCCATGTAAGCAGGAGGCGGAAGGTCCTTTACACATCTTGATAGTTTACAGATGTAAACAGCAGCAACTCCCACAACGCCTGCAGCAATCACTGGGCCCAAGCCAAGGTTAACGTTAAGATAAAACGTAGCTACAGCTCCAACTACAGAAGCTATTATAACATTGTAATGCTCAAGAAACTCGTAACGTCTATGCCTTCCGTTCTCAAGCACGCGCACATAACCTATTGCAAGCAATACTATACCTATGCCTCCAAGGCTGATCTGCCACTGGCCAAGCTTTTCATAGAATGTCATGAAAAAAAACAGTCCCATGAAAAAGCTAAGCAAAACATACGCAAAAACGTCAAGCTTTGTCAGTGCCATGTTAAAACACAACCCTTATCCAGTTAGATACTGTCTTGCCAGGGAAATACTTGCTGTACTTTTGCTTTGCAACCACGCCTCTTATACCTTTTGCAAGCATCTTTTCCCATAACCTTTTACCTTTATCAGTATAATAGACAATCTCAATGAACTTTGTCTCTGCAACTGTATTCTCAAGAACCTCTTTCCTCTTTATTAAAGAAAAATTCTTAAGGTTCTTACCATCTTTCATAAGAATGTCAGTCGTAACCAATGTAGCAGGCATCTCCTTTGCAGAGATTGATATATCTTTACGCTTTGCAAGCTCACGTCTCTGTAGCTTCTCAAAATCAGGAACGCCTTTATTATAAACAATAATCTCAGCATCCAGGATGCATGATTTTGCATCAATGTAGTTTGTAAGAACATTAAACTCAGGATACTTTCTAAGTACATTCTTTCCAGAAGCGTTAAGTATCTTTATCCTGTTCTTGTTCTTGTAAAGAAATACTCTGACACCGCCAAGGTTAGGTTCAAAGATATAACCCTTTCTGTCCAAATCTTCCAAGTTTCCCTGAACAGCAAGCATTGGTTTAATGTATAACACCTTATTTTACAAGCTTCTTTATCTCTTTCAACGAAGTTGTATCCTCTGGCTTTTTGTCAGGTCTCCATCTGATAAACCTGGGGAACCTTAAAGCATAACCAGCGCCAGCAGTATGCATAGGACTCTTAGTTACTTCAGCACCGATTATCTCTGCCACAACTTCAGGCTTGAACCAGACATCAGCTTTCAGTTTTGAAGATACGTGTTTAGGTTTCTGCTCCACAACATATTTTGAAAACTTTTTAGGCATCTCTGCCAACACCTCATCAGTAAACCCCGTACCCAACTTTGTTACTGTCTCATACTTTCCAGACTTTTTATTGAAAATCGCACACAACAAAGCACCGTACTGGCCTTTTCTCCTTCCCTTGCCAAAAAAAGCACCGACAACTACAACATCGATTGTATCCATAAGACCTTTTACATACTCCTTTTTCCATTTAATCCATAGCCAGCCGCGAGTTCCAGGAGTGTAGAACGACTTATCGTCTCTTGCTTTTGCAATTATCCCTTCACAGTGCCGTTTAAGTGACTTGTTAAAAAACTCTGTAACCTTCTTAAGGTCTTCAGCAACAACCTGCACAGCAAGCTTGAGCTTGTCTGTCTCTCTTACTATTTTCTCAAGCATCGTTCTTCTGTCAGGATACGGTTTATCAAGGCAGCTCTTGCCATTGAGATACAAAACATCGAACAGGAAGACACAGACAGGAATCCTGGCTGCAAACTTCTCAACATCATACTTTCTCCTTCTCCTCATCAACAACTGGAACGGCTGCAACACCCCTTTTTTACACGCAACTGCCTCTCCCTCTACAATATAACTCCTAGCCTTTAACTTATTAGCATACCTCACAACATCAGGAAACTGGTCAGTTATATCATCTAATCTTCTTGAAAATATCTTTACAGCCTTGCCATCATAATGTATTTGTAACCGTTCACCGTCATACTTTTCCTCAGCTGTAATTTCTCCAGGAATATTCTTCTTAAGTTCCTCTAATGTTTTAACACGCTGCGCAAGCATCATCTTTATAGGAGAGCCGACTTTGATCTTTATTTTTGATATATTCTTAATACCCTTTTCAGCCAACACTTTTGCAACATAACCAGAATCAGTACAGAGGTTGTAAGCATTCTCTAGCTTTGGCTTTGCATCTTTCGAACCAGTAAAAGCTATCGCCAGACCGTCAAGAACAGACATAGTTGCAACACCCAGCCTTAATGTTCCAAGCACAATCCTTGCAATGTACTTTGCCTCTTTATTAGATGATTTTGCTAACAACCCAGCCAAGCTTCTTAACTTAATACCCTGGCTACCTGTACCTGAAGCTTTAGCTATCCTGTTAAGTTCGTCAAACACCTGCTCAACTGATAAAGAACCGCCTTTACCTTTAATCACTTGATAAGCAGTTAACCCTATATCGCCAGTCTTTTTATTTATCATTTTTATTGATGTTTCATCTTTATTCGCAGCCAAAGATATTGCCTTGACCACCATCTTATCAGCCATGCCTATCACAACATCAGAATACTCAGGAGCGATCTTACCAAGTGTCATGTAAACTACCTTGTCAATCTCCTTTTTCTTTGTTATCTTGAAAAGGTCTGCAAGTATAGCTCTGATCGCGTTACCGCTAGAAACCTTCTCCAGATCCTCAAAATATTCTACTAGTTTCTTGAACTTCATAGCGTTATCCTCATACCATCGTATGCAAAATCCAGGTTAAGATCCGAATACTGCTTTCTTAACTTGTCGAAATTAAGCCTCTTAAGTTCAGGCTCTTCTATATGTGTAAGTATGACCTTTTTAGGTTTCCATTGCCTTAAACGTTCGATTAGTTTTTTGAAACTGATCTCATTTGGCAACTCAAGATTTACAAGCCCGCATTCATTTATCAGAATATCCAAGCCAGATATTTGCTGTATCAAAAAATAAGTATCGCACGGCGCGTAGAGCAATTTTTTTCCGTTACTCTCAAACATATAACCGAAAGTATCTGCGTCTTTTCCTCCAAAACCAGCAGCTGTAACTCTCACATCCCCAATGTTGACTGAGTTATTATGCTCTAAATGTTTAACAGTACCTAATTTCAAAGCATCAATAAGATAAGTAATTGAAGGATATCTTTCTTTCAAAACACCATAAACCTTTCTTGGAATAAATATTTTAATCTTTTTCCTGGGTTTGCCCTTTTCCCAATCAAAATTCGATTCAAGCAACGGCCTTAACCCAAACGTGTGATCTGGATGCCAGTGCGTAATGAAAAGATACTCAACATCTGTGATGTTAAACCTGTTCAATGAATCTGCAATATCTTCGCCGCAATCAACAAGGGCCGCGATATCTTCACAGTAAAAACTGCTTGAATTACGTTTAAGCTTAGAATCCGTTCTTGCTTTTCTGCAATTACTACAGCTACACAAAGGTTTTGGTGTTGTTACAGCACCCCCACTACCCAATATCCTAAACTTCATTATGCGCAAATATAGATTTTATAGTATTTAAATGTTTATATATAACTCAGCTGTTGAAGCTTATAGGATGGAAATACTACAAAAAGCAGCACAGCTGGAAGACATTGCTAATAAAATAGACGAACATTATGGAAGGCACGGTTTTAATAGCCACCACAAAGAACTTGAAGATCTAAAATCAGAAGCTATGGAACTGTACGAATCACTCGTACCTTTGGTGCGCGAAAGCTACAAGCGCCTATCTAAAGCAAAGCAAGCAAGAGCTTCAAGAAAAGCTTTGCATGCAATCCATGAACAAGGTTACTGGAACTTTAACGAGCCAGGAGCTGTATGTGTTGTCGCATCATTCGAAACAGGTATGCCTGTTGAAGTTTACGGGATTGCAGGAGAGTTCAAGAGTATCGCAGCTGCTGCAAAAGCCATTGTTTACGAACACGCAGACCCCGCACAAAAAGACGGCTTTATCGAGTTTGCAGGAGACGCATACCTGCTCCAGCCACAACCTCACTCTAATCCTAAGTTGATACTTTGGCAACATGACGGAAGAGGGGTATTCAGGAGATGCCAAGATACTGAAGATATTAACATCCCAAAAGTGTTAGATACACTTGTAGGTCATAAAGTGTTTGTTTCATCAGATTTCGATCCTTATGAACTAGAACCGCAACTCCAAAGTTCAAACTTCTACGAAACATTTAAACAAGAGGATGCAGATAAAGTAAAAGCTTACTTTGCAGAGTTTATTAAGTACTCTCCTATGCCTTAAAATAAAAAGAAAAAAAGAATTATTTAATCTTGTTCTTGAGTGCCCATACAAGATGGTATATCACTATACCAACTATTCCAAGCAATGCCCATGCACCGTGCGCCCCTGACAATCTTCTATCCTTTGCGTCCATAGCTAAAAGAACCCAGACAGCAACTAAAGATCCCAGGCCAGCTAAAAGGTATACAAGCATTACTGGAAGAGCCATAAACAGAACAATGAAAACCACTTCCACAATATACGCAATGTATAGTTTTTCCATTTTAGCCGAGTTTAGAGATTATAGATATATAAAGTTATTGTAATCTAGAAGAAATAAAAAATTAAACAGTGTCAACCACTGCGTCTAAATACCCTGCCCTCGTAGCCTCATACAACCCCGAAACTGCATTTGTCGCAACTGCTGCAGGCAGCACAACCTGCGGACATGCAGCGATCGCACCTATAGAAGCCAGGAAAGATAAACCTCCTGTCACACCGCCGCCCAGCATTCCAGCAAGATAAGACTTGTTTGGTTCTCTACCCTTACATTCAACAGTCGCATACCTTCGTGCGCCATAAGCCACCATCCAAGGATAACACGCAGTATCTTTAAACCCTTCAACAAAACCATCAAAAGCATCCCTTAGGTTCCAATCCTTTGTTAAAAAATCATAGGCACCTTTCCAGGCTTGTTTATCTTGAAGTATAGACACCACTTCAGCAACAATTTCATTGTTAGTATTTTCCATAAGTATCACCTAAAAATACCTCAAACTATCAAATATTTAAACATTTATGTAGTGAAAAACATAAATCTAGAAAAAATAAAAATACAGTCCTAGACCGATAACCAATGAAACAACATTAATCAAAAAACCCCTGACAAGCCTGCTTCTGTGTTCTCCTCTGACAAACAAAAACAAGGCAATTGCTATAGCCATGAACCCTGCAAGGTGCGCTATATGCCCGATACCGTCCTTAGCTCCCTGCAATATACCTTGCACATCTGCATAGATTGTCAACCATCCCAGGAGCATGACAGGCAACGGTATGATTAGATGATGCACTATATAGAAAGGGTCCATCAACACAGCAGCAGCAACAAGCCCCATCAAAGCGCCTGAAGCACCTAAGCCAGGTATATTGTTATTAGCGATATAGATGTGGAACAATGACGAGAAAGCTGACGACATTATCAATGCAATAAAATATATCAACCCTGTCTTGAAAACACCAAACCTTCTCTCTACAATCCTTCCAAAGATATAGATCGCCAATATGTTCAGCCACAGATGTGCGGGGTCAGCGTGCAAAAAACCAGCAGTTATCAATGTAAGATACCTTCCTGTAATGATATCATTTGGAAAGTTCATCAATCCGGAGAAATCATACTGTAATATTGCTAAAAGATAATATATTACAATGTTAATCACACATACAAAGAACGTAAACTTAGGCTCGACTATAAACCTGAAAAAGTCAACAAACGGTTCTGCTAGATCCTTAGCGTCTCTTCTACCCATCAACACAAGCACAAGTATAACAGGAGTCTTTATCAGGCCCCAGATAAACTGCCACATGAACCTTGACTCTGAACGTATTTTCATGGTAAGAAAAGTAGAATATCTGATATATAAATATATTCTTTAAAATATAAACTAAACTTTATAAATACTTATAAAGACCATGTTAAAAAAAACACAGAATGGTAACAGCTATACAGATACGCGACAAGATTATTGAAAGGATGTTTCAGGGCGGTAAAGAGTACCTGAAAAGGATTGAAGGCTTCTACAACATGAAATCGCAGCAAGAGATTGATGTGCTGAAACAAAAAGAGGTTGAATCTGTTGTTGCAGCTACGTTTGAGAAAGTTAATGCTGATTTTGAAAACCCTACAAAAGAGTCCTTACTTCTTGTGATAGAAGAACTGCACAGGATAGGTCCTAAGTACGCTCCAAAGGACGTGGTTGAAAAGGATGCAAAGGATTTCAAGAAATTGGTTCAAGGGTTAGAGTAAAATTTATAAATCAGTTCTTTAAAAATTATGATATGATATCCGACAAAATATACGGTGTTGACCCTAACAGCGACTTTACTCCTCTAATGGTCAGGGATGCTATTATTGAATGTTTCTTTCTGGCGCATAAAGAGATTCTGGATAAGAAAGATAAGTATTACCCAATGAAAAGCCAAGAAGAACTTATAGCAATGAAACATAACGATGTTGTTGAACTTATCCAGGGCATAATGCAAGACAACAATGACGACTTCGACAACCCAACAAAAGAGTCATTGCTAAGAGTAATAGAATCTCTCAAGAAGATAGCTGCAAAGTACAGGGCAGAAGAAATTATCCAGAAACACGCTAGAGAGATAATGATATTGATTAAGAAGTTATGAAAAGTTTTTTATTCTAATTATATTATAAATCAAACAAATCTTTAAAAACATCTTAAATCTAGCAGATTCATGCCAAGAGAACTGTTAGAATTCTACACCGGAGTTAGAGGTTTTGATGTAGTCAGGTTAGATGGTTATGAGGACTTTAGACGCCATATCACTGAAGAGACTGACTTATTCAATGTCATAAAAGCTCTAGCATCAGAGATGGATAGCCTTGGTTGGACACCGCAGAATGCTGGAAATATCAGTATAAGAGAAACCCCTCATCACACGAACTTCACAATCACTGCTTCAGGCTCAAACTTCTCAGACATTCAACTTGACGATATTGTACATGTTGCTTGGATAGGCATAGTAATAGGCAGGACTGAGAAAGACGAAAAAGGAGAACTGATAGAACATCCTGAAACTACAAGAGAATTACACATCGGCTCGAATTATGGTATTGAAGGAGAGTTTAATCTTTATCGAATCTGCGAAGCTCTAGATGAACTAAGCTTGCTCGGGCAGATGAAAACAGATCTGGGCGTGGAATTCACTCTGCCAAAGCCTGGACTTGAAGCAGACCTTCTCGTTCACGGAAACAGGCTTGTAAGTAAACTAAACGAAAAAAGACAAGTTGCTTTTGACGAACTCAGCGATTACAGATTAAAAACTCTAGCAACAGAATACAGTTTAAGCGAGCAGGAAGTTGCAGCCCTAAGAGAAGTATTTCTAAGTTTGGCATTTGCAGAAGCTATACAAAATATGGGGCCTGAATTTAAGCAGAAGCTTGACAGGGTTGGCTGCAAAGTTGACAAAGAGAGATTGGCTCAAGGAAAATGCGTACTAAAGAGAATAAACGAAAAAAGAGAAAAAAAGCTAGAGCCAAGAGACCTTAATAACAACATACTAAAATCTTTGGCAGACACCAACAGTCTATCAGGATACGATATCGATGCTTTGAGAGTAGTTCACCATTACCAAGGCGACCTGACACCCTATAAAGTTCTTGTGCAAAACACAAGAAATGCAAATTTGACAATCCAGCAGTCAGGGCTTACTTTAAAGAGAATGGTAAGCTATCTTGGTGAAAAAGAACTGATCAGATGCAAAGTATACGCTATCTGTCCCCCTGGAAGAAAGCCGTCTTCAGAGGCCCTGCTCCACGGCCTTATATATTCCAACAGGTGGGAAGGCCCAGAGAATGTTAACGCGATCGTCCACTGCCATGCACCTAATCCAACACTAAACCCGCCAGAACCATTGCGTCTAACTGAAACATCTGCCAAGATATGCGGTTATGGGACTTTAGAGATTGCAGTAGAAGCCCTGGAAAGCGTATTACCAGACCATGGATACACAACATTAAGGGACCATGGACCTGTTGTTGTTACAGGTAACTGGCAAGAATGGATTAGGATTAGTAATCCTAGATGTCAGAAGATGGGTGTATTCAGATTAGATTCTAGCTATGCGCCGATATTTAAAGATGCTTTTAACAAATTAAGAAATCTAGACGCAAGATCCCAGAAAGGATAATCCTCTTTTCACCAGATTAAACATTAAGCCAAGAAAGGAACTACTCTCGCATTGCAGAGATATACGAGAAACAAGGCAGAACTAGGAAAGCACAACCCTACAGAACTCTTGATACTCTAACTAGATCTTCTTAAATATTTTTTTTAATTTAGTTAAAGGATAAGTATTTACAATATCCATCTTAGTAGCCCAGCCTCTTCTTGCTACAGCAATACCAAGCTTAACAAAAGCAAGTTCACCACGAGAATGAGCATCTGTGTTAACTGCCAGTTTTACTCCTGCTTCAACAGCTTTCTTTACATTTACCCAGTCAAGGTCTAGCCTTTCAGGCTGAGAATTAATCTCCAGAACCTTGTCATACTTTTTAGCCAAAGCAATCAACTTGTCGATATCAACATTAAGAGGCTCACGCGCATTTATCAGCCTACCTGTAGGATGCCCAATTATCCTAACATTCTTATTCTGCATTGCTTTTTCATAACGTTCCATTATCTGGTTACGAGAATTCTTAAACCCTCTATGTATTGCAGCCACAACAATATCCAGTTTATTCAGGACTTCATCAGGATAATCAAGACTACCATCTTTAAGTATATCTACCTCTGCTCCTGTAAACACATTAATTCCGTTTATTTTTTTATTTATCTTTTTAATTTCAAGATTCTGTTTTTTAATCCTTTTAACATCAAGACCATTCGCAATCTTCTCAGAAGGTGAATGGTCAGATATACAGATGTACTTATAGCCTAATTTTTTAGCCTCTAAAACCATTTCTGTGATAGTAGAGTCTCCATCAGACCAATTAGTATGAACATGCAAGTCTCCTTTGACATCCTTCAACTCCACAAGTTTAGGAATCAATTTCAAGCTAAGTTCTCCAGTGTTTTCCCTCATCTCTGGAGGTATATACTTCAAGCCTAACTTTGAATAAAGCTCTTTCTCAGTCTTTCCAGCAATAAACTTGCCGGTCTTCCTAGAAAAAAGCCCGTACTCGCTTAACTTATAGCCTTTCTTGATAGCTATCTGCCTTAACTTTATGTTGTGGTCTTTTGACCCTGTGAAATAGTTCAGTGCAGCACCCCAAGATTTAGCATCAACCACTCTGATATCAGCCTGCAAGCCAGAGTTGAGCACGATTGTAGACTTGGTAGCACCTTTTGCAAGAACAGCTTTCACATCAGGAATTGCACAGAAGAAATCCATTACTTTCTTGGGTTTCTTTGAAGTTACAAGTACATCAATATCCCTGATAGTCTCTTTCATCCTCCTGATAGAACCCGCTATCTCTACATTATCAACCTCTTTCAAAACTTTCAATCTTGACTTGATCTCTTCTGCAACTGGAAGCGCAAAGCCTAAAAGGATTCTGCCCTTGCTAAGTTTCAGCAGCTCTAGACCACGAAGTATATCCTCTTCGCTCTTCTCTCCAAAACCTTCTAATTTCCTAATCTTTCCTTTCTTTGCAGCACTCTCTAGCTGTTTCAATGTACTTACCTTTAACTTGCTAAACAACACCTTTGCTTTCTTAGGACCCATACCAGGAACCTGCATAAGAACATCCATGTGCTTTGGAACTTTTTTCTTTAACGTTTCATACTCCTTGATCTTGCCTGTCTCGCAGTATTCAATTATCTTCTTACCTATACCTTCTCCAACTCCGGGTATCTTCTCTACCTCTTTAAGACCTTTAGCAACATACTCCTCAACATCAACTGTCAAACCCTCAAGAGCACGAGCAGCCTTCCTGTAAGCACCAGGCTTCCATGCAACATTCTTCATCTCCAGAATATCTGCAATTTCATAGAATATCTTAGCTATCTCTAGGTTCTTCATTGTATGCCTCTTTTTTAGAAATATTATAT
>JAHWHD010000032.1 GCA_019323525.1 Candidatus Woesearchaeota archaeon | reverse complement strand
TTAAGTGTTGGTGTAGGGAAGTTATAAGCCGCCTTCTGTTGGACCCCTTGCGGAAGGTCCATGTTAACATTTTACTAAGCCTCGTAAGAGTTGCACTCGCCAGGATTGAGCAGTTTCAGCTAACCCATAGAGACGTCAGCTGTTCTTGCAATCTGTTGCCAGATGCGTCTCAGCATCATCCCATTGTCTAAAGGCAGTATCTTTTCTGTGCCATAGCCCTCTGTTTCCAGAGCTCGAATGAGTGGCGTTTTTGTAGTGGGCGGACTTTCCTCAGTTCGTAGAACTGAGACCAGGAAAACATGATTTTCCACTGCCTCAGTTGGATGTCTTTTGTATTTAAACAAAAAGACAACATAAACCGAAAGTTAACCACTTCCCTACAAAGAATACTTAGTTTTGAGTTGTTTATAAAGCTTTTGCTGAATTTGGGTTTTTTGAGAATAAAACTGCATAAAAACGTTCTTTACCAACCATGATCTCGCGTTCTTCCTTCACCTTAAATCCTTTTTTCTCTGCCTCTTTCTTTATAAGGTCTATTTTTCTAGAGATAATCGCGATTTTTCCTTCCTTTTTAAGTACAAAATCTAGCTGGTAGAAGAGTTCTTTATAGATTTTCTCAATCATTGCAGGAGGATGTATCTTTGAAGCTATTGGAGGGTTTGTTACAACAAGGTCAACTGATTCTTTGTCAAGTTTTGTATCAATCCATTCAACGTCCACGCGAGAGAAGTTAACAAGCTTTTCAACACCTGCAACCTTTGCATTCTTGTTAGATGATGAAATTGATTGAAGGTTGTGGTCAAAGCCGTTGATGTCGAGTTTGTCCTTTACAATCTTTTTATCAACCTTATCAAAGTCAAATTTGATGAACTTATTGAAAGCAAGCTTATTCTTGCTATAATAATTATGGCTGAGGGTTGATGCGTGAAGAGATGCTTCGATAGGTATAGTTCCAGAGCCGCAGAAAGGGTCAAGGAGAACCTTAGACTTATCATAACCTGCTGTTTTTAGTAGCAAAAAAGCAACAGGGCCTTTCAAAGCAGAAGGGTGTGAGAAGATTTTATATTCCCTCTTGCTAAGGTCAATTCCTGCATAGTCTATTCCAAAATAGCATTTATTGTTATACAGATAGAGATGGAATATATAATCCGGGTCTTCAAGATTTACCTTATTCTTATATTTTTCAAAGATGACAGAGCCTACGCTCTTTTCAATGTCTTGTGTCTTGAAGTTATGTTTTCCGAACCTGGAGCACCTCACAACAAATGATTTACCAGTTTTTAAAATTGTTTTAAGATTTATCTTTGAAATCTTAGTACCTATATCTTTAATGGTCTTAAATTCGAAAGACCCCAGCAAACCTAAAACCTTGACAGCAGACTGAAGCCTATAAGTCAGAAGGCAGATCTCTTTTTCAGAATTAACATCAGCGATTACAACAGATTCTTTTATCTTGGTATCTACACTCAAAAGCTCAAATACTTCTTCAGAACAAGATTCTTCAAAGCCTTTATACGTCATTATCAAGGCTTTCATTGTCTTCCTCGAGTTGTTCAGGTTGTTGCGTTGCTTGAGAATCCCCGTCAGGTGTTTCGTCTGCATCGTCGTCTCCGTTTTCAGAGATGATCTTTGCTGCAGCAACTACTCTGTCTTCTGCATTAAGCCGCATAAGTCTAAGTCCCTGGGTGTTCCTTCCAATCACTGAGACTCCTTTTGCAGGGATTCTTATCACTATGCCTTCTTGAGATATAAGCATTATCTCTGTATCATCCGTGACTGAATGTATTGCAACAACTTTACCGTTTCTTTCAGAACAGATTATGTTCTTAACACCAACACCGCCGCGGGAGATCAGCCTGTAATCAGTAACAGCTGTCCTTTTTCCATAACCGTTCTCTGTAACTGTGAGCAAGGATTGTGTGTCGTCTGCTTTAACCATGCCGATTACTGAATCGTTATTTTTTAAAGCTATACCCCGGACACCTTTGCCAGAGCGACCTATAGAACGTACGTCTTTCTCAGAAAAACGGACAGCCATCCCATTCTCTGTTGCCAGGATTATCTGGTCAGAACCAGACGTCATAATAACTTCAATAAGGTCGTCGCCAGGCTCTAATGTGATTGCTACAATGCCGCCCCTTCTTGGTCTTGAATATTCTTCAAGGCTGGTCTTTTTAACAGTGCCTTTCCGTGTAGCCATCATAAGGAACTTATCAGGTTCAAAGTTTCTTACAGGGACAAGAGCTGTAACCTTTTCTTCCTTATCTAAATTAAGCAGATTGATGACTGCTTTCCCAAGAGCAGAACGTCTTCCGAGAGGGATATTATACACCTTTAGCCAGTATACTTTGCCAAGATTAGTAAAAAGGAGTATATATGAATGCGTCGATGCTGTAAACAAGTGCTCGACAAAGTCCTCGTCTCTTGTAGAGGTTGCAATGACTCCTTTGCCGCCTCGTTTCTGCTGTTTATACTCTGATAATGGAACTCGTTTTATGTAACCCGAATGCGTAACTGTTACAACCATCTCCTCTTCTTCTATCAGATCTTCAACATCTATATCTTGGTCTCCACCATCAACAATATCGCTCCTTCTTTTATCTCCATACTTGTCTTTTAGCTCAATCAGTTCTTTTTTGATTATATCAAGTATCTTCTGTTCAGATCCGAGTATTGCTTTGAGTTCTTCCACAAGTTTCAGAAGCTCTTTGTGTTCGTCCTTAATCTTGTCCTGCTCTAGGCTAGTGAGCCTTTGAAGTTTCATGTCTAGAATTGCCTGTGCCTGCATATCTGTTAGATTAAATGAAGAAATTAGCGAGGATTTTGCCTGCTCTACTGATTTTGAGTCTTTGATAAGTTTTATTGCTGGATCGATATTGTTTAGTGCTATTATCAAACCTTCTAGTATGTGGAGGCGTTTCTCAGCTTTTGTTAGATCGAACTGGGTCCGTCTACGCACTACGTCCTGCCTGTGTTTTATGTAATATTTAAGCACCTGTTTCAAGGAAAGGACTTTAGGAGTGTTATCTACTAAGGCCAGCATAATAATGCCAAAACTAGTCTGTAGCCTTGAATGTTTAAATAACTGATTCAGTACAATGTCTGCATTAGAATTTGATTTAAGCTCGATAACTATGCGCATACCTTCGCGATCTGATTCGTCTCGTATATCTGATATGCCTTGGATACGTTTGTCACGTATCAAGTCAGCAATCTGCTGGATAAGAACAGACTTGTTTATCATATAAGGAATCTCTGTCACAACAATCCTGTTTCTTCCTTTAAACTCTTCAATCTCTGTCCTTGCACGGGTCACTACTTTACCACGGCCTCTAGAGTAAGCGTGAAGTATACCTTGACGTCCTTGGATAATTCCCCCTGTTGGAAAGTCAGGCCCTTTTACAAAGTTCATAAGATCTTGCACAGAAGCGTCAGGGTTATCAATTAAGTGTACTGCTCCATCTACAACCTCTGGAAGATTGTGCGGAGGGATGTTGGTGGCCATACCTACTGCAATGCCTGAGCTTCCGTTAATTAGGAGGTTAGGCAATTTGCCAGGTAAAACGCTTGGTTCTTTTAATGAACCGTCAAAATTAGGTATGAAGTCAACAGTCTCTTTTTTTATGTCTTCGAGCATTGCTTCTGCTGCCAGAGAGAGCCTTGCTTCTGTGTAACGCATTGCTGCTGCAGAGTCTCCGTCAATGCTTCCAAAGTTACCCTGGCCGTTTACTAAGGTATAACGAAGCGAAAACGATTGCGCCATACGAACCATTGCATCGTACACAGCAGAATCGCCGTGTGGGTGGTATTTACCAAGGACCTCTCCAACGATTCTGGCAGATTTTTTGAACGGTTTATCATGGAACATAGCCATCTCGTTCATTGCAAAAAGAATGCGCCTGTGAACAGGTTTAAGGCCGTCCCTTACATCTGGCAAAGCTCTTGAGACAATGACTGACATGGCATAGTCAAGAAACGAGGATTTCATCTCGTCCACAATGATTGTTGGAACCACGTTCTTGTTCTTTTGGTCAGTTTTAGGATTATCTTGGACAATTTCAGAAGACGCGTTTTCAAGGGCGCCAAAATCCTCCTTTTCCTCATTAAAGGGCATATTTGGCTTTTGTTCTTCTAAATGGGAATTTTCTTCAGTTTTTTCAGGATTTTCCCTGTTATTTTGCTCTTCATCCATAGATTTTCACAGAAATGTAGAAAATGCCATTATTTATAAACCTTTTGTTTGAATTCTGTGGATATAGGCTCTGAAACGCGAGAATTCTAAAGAATGGGCGTTTTGTGGTTGATTTTTATAAACTTTGAGAAATATTGTCTTTTACAGAAAATGATTTATTGCAGTAGACGCATTTCTTTACTTTCTTTTGTAAGCTTGTATCACGCGTGGCGTATTTCATGTTGTTCTTACACTTAGGACATTTTAGAAGAAGCATCATTATTATTCACGTTCTGTTTCTTCTACATGGAATACTTCGCTTTCAAGTTGGTCTTCATTATTTTAATCAATAACAGATTGTTCATCTACTTTTGGTACTTGTTCTTTATCCGAATCATTTTCTTCAGATTGTTTTGATTTTTCAAGCTCTTTTTTTCTAAGAGCATCTTCAATAGCAGCCTCTGTCGCTTTTATCTCCTGCTCGACCCTTAAAAGTTTTTCTTGAATCTCTTGTGGAAGAATTTTCTTGAAAACCTGCTGAGCTTCCTCTTTAGAAGGAAGATCGAAGTATGTAAAGAAACGTTCGGTTAACTTGATTTTTTTTGTCCTGCCAAAGGTTGTTCGTGTAATGAACCCCATATCTTCAAGTTCTTTTAAATGATCGTAAGCTTTGTTTGTTCTTATATGGATTACCTCTGACTGCAATACAGGGTATTTCCAGGCAATAACTGCAAGAGTTTCCATCAATGACTTTGAGAGTTCTGTATCTGTAACTAGGGTATGCACTAAAGGGAGGTGTCTTTCACGCACAGAAAGTTTCCAGGAATTTCCTTCCTGAAACACCATCAAAGGAGATTCTCTTTTGTCGTAGTCTTCCTTGAGATCTAAAAGAGCTGCTTTAACGTCGTCGATGTGGGTTGTGCCGACTAGCTTTGCAATCTCTTCTATCTCGATCTTCTTGCCTACTGCAAATAGTATCGATTCTATCTTGTTCCTTAACTCGCTCATTTTAACTTGTATCCAGATCCGGTCTTTTCGATATTGCCTTCTTTTATCAGCACTTCGAGAAACTCAACCAGGTCTTTCTCTGTTATGCCGGTTAGCTTTGACATGTATGCTGCATCCTTCTCGCCACCTTTCAACATAAGTATGACGTAGTTCTTTATCAGAGCATTAAGATTCTTTCTTAGAAAAAAGTTTACTGAATTGAGTTTTTTTGTTACCATGTCTCCGTCATGGAGCTTTGCCTGGAGGTCAGTAAGCAGATCTGACATGTCTGAAGCAGTTAACTTGAGTTCGTCTGGGGAGATTATCTCTATCGACGAAGGCATGAAATCAAAGCAAAAACCGATTAGTTGGGACATCTTGTTTGCTTCAATCTCAAGCTCTGCAAATGAGCTAAACAGGTGTTCTTGCTCTTTTGTTTCGGAAACAAAAGACTCCACTACTTTAAAGTCCCCTAAAGCCTTTATCTGGTTAACAAGGCTTTTCATAGTTGTATCTACGTGTTCCTTTGGTTTTCCAAGAACCTCCATAATCGCCCTAAATACTATCTTATTATCCTCGTCCATAGGATTGACAAAATCAGCTAATGTTTATAAAAGTTTTTATTCGATTTCTACAATCTTAATTACACGTACAGGGCAGACTTCCTCAGCTTCCTTATTGCAGCCTGCTTCATTAAGTTCTATGTTCTTAGGCTTTGCTTTATAAGAACCATCTTCATCAATAATGTCCCAATTATCAGAACATACACTTGCGCAAGCTCCGCACCCTATACATCCTTCTTTATTAAACTCAATCTTGATCGGCACCGGCATCACCCTTTTCCAAAATCTTGTTGATCTTGTCAACTATTTCCTGAATCTGCTCATCTGTTAAACCGTGCGCTTTACAGCCCTGTTCAAGGGTCTCTACTGTGGCTATGTGGCAGCCAATACAGTGAAGGCCGTAGCTCATAAGTATTTCTGCACTTTCGGGGCAGATTCTAAGTATATCTCCGAATGTGTTTTCTTTTGTTATTTCCATTTTGCTTTGAAAGCACCACGAGGATTTATAAAGTTTTTGATGTGTTTATAAACGTTTTTTTCTTGAATAGAAACCTTTATTAAAAAAATGTAAAAGAACAGGGTTGAATGAGAGCTATAGGTATATGTCTTGGGGCGTCAAGTATCAGCATTGTTGAGATTTCTAAGGATAATGATATTAAGGTCGTAAAGCACATTGTAAAGGGGCATGAGGGCAATCCAAAAAAAGTTTTGAAAGAGGAACTTGCGAAGTTTGAGGATGTTGATTCTATTGCTGTGACTGGCAGAAAGTTTAGGAAATTTGTTAACCTAAGTTCTATCACTGAGCCGGAAGCTGTCGAGAATGCGTTTGAGTTTGTGAATAAACAGAATAAAAGATATGATGCACTGGTAAGTGTCGGGGGAGAGACATTTATGGTGTATGTATTGGATGAATACGGCAAGATTTCGTCTGTACACACCGGGAACAAATGCGCGTCAGGCACTGGAGAATTTTTTCTGCAGCAGATAAGGAGAATGGACCTTTCAGTGGATGACGCTATAAAGCTTGCGAGAGATGCTGTGCCGCATAAAGTTGCAGGGAGGTGTTCGGTTTTTTGCAAAAGCGACTGCACGCATGCGTTGAACAAAGGAGAGCCTAAAGGAAATGTTGCTGCAGGGCTGTGCGAGATGATGGCAAAAAAGGTTTCTGAACTTCTTGCAAGGGTTGAAAAAAAAAGGGTTATGCTTATAGGAGGCTCTTCGCAGAACAGTGTAATGCTCTGGTTTTTACAAAAAGATATTCCAAATGTTGAGATTCCAGACGAAGCGACATATTTTGAGGCGTTAGGTGCTGCATTGTGGGCTCTAAGCAACAAGACTAAAAAAGTATCAGGGAAGTTGTTTGTAGAGGGCGGGTCGTCTTTTGAATTTCTTCCTGCACTTAAACAGTATGAAGAAATGGTTGAGTTCAAGGAGGTTCATAAAAGCTATGCTAAAGAAGGAGATGAATGTGTTGTTGGCTTAGATGTAGGCTCTACGACAACAAAAGCTGTATTGATGAGAAAGTCTGATGATGCCATACTTGGTTCAATATACCTGCGTACTATGGGGGATCCTGTAAATGCCTCGCGCAAATGCTATCAAAGCCTGTTTGAACAATTGAATGGAGTAAAAGTCAAGATTGTTGGTTTGGGCGTGACAGGCTCAGGCAGGCAAATAGCAGGGCTGCACTCACTTAGTAAAGGCATTGTTAATGAGATAATTGCGCATGCAAAAGCTGCCGTGTACTTTGACGAAGAGGTTGATACTATCTTTGAGATTGGCGGCCAGGATGCCAAGTACACGTTCATCACAAACGGAGTTGCGTCTGATTATGCAATGAACGAGGCCTGTTCTGCAGGGACAGGAAGTTTTCTTGAAGAGAGCGCCAAGGAAAGTCTTGGGATAGATGTTGAAAAAATAGCCGATATTGCATTAAAAGGTGACAAGCCGCCCAATTTCAATGACCAGTGCGCCGCATTTATCAGTTCTGATATTAAGAACGCGAGCCAAGAAGGGATATCCAAGGAGAATATTGTTGCTGGGCTGATTTATTCGATAGGTATGAATTATGTTAACCGCGTGAAAGGTGCGCGTCCTGTTGGTAAGAAAGTGTTTATGCAGGGCGGAGTCTGTTATAACAAGGCTGTACCTATTGCAATGGCTGGCTTAATCGGAAAGAGTATAGTGGTTCCTCCTGAGCCAGGGTTGATGGGCGCTTTTGGAGTTGCGCTAGTCATCAAGGATAAGATTAAACTTGGGCTATTGGGAGAGGAGGAATTTGACCTGAAAGAGTTAGCTGAAAGAGAAGTGGAATATGGCCAGAGTTTTATATGCATGGGCGGGGAAGAAAAGTGTGACAGAAAATGCGAGATCAATATGATAAAAGTGAAGGGCAGGTTCCATCCGTTTGGCGGAGCTTGCAACAAATATTACAATATTAGACTTGATATAAAAGTTGATTCTAACAAGCTGGACCTTGTAGATTTAAGGCAGAGACTTGTGTTTGAGAAGTATTGTAAAAGCTCTGGGGAAGGTAGGACGATAGGTATCAATAAATCTTTTGTGATGAATTCTCTCTATCCTCTCTTCTATAATTTTTTTACAGGGTTAGGGTTAAAAGTCGTGCTTTCTGAAAAGGTATTGCAAACAGGTATTGACAGAAAAGGGGCTGCGTTTTGTTATCCTGCAGAGATATCCCATGGACTGTTCGAGGATCTTCTTAACAAAAATCCTGACTCGATATTTTTACCTCTAATCATCGAGCTAGATGTTGGAAATGTCAATAATTACAAAAAAACGTGTCCGTTTGTACAGGGCGAGCCTTATTATCTTAGAACTGCTTTCAAGGACAGATTAAAGGATAAAAAAATAATTAGCCCTGTACTTAACTTTTCTACAGGCTACGCGAGCCAGGAAAAGGTGTTTGCTGAAATAGGTAAAGAGTTAGGGTTTGGCTCTAAAGAAAGTTTACAGGCATACAGAAATGCAGTTAATGTACAGGGTCAGTTCTCTAAAGAATGCAAAGAGATCGGTGCTAGAGCCATTGCAGAACTTGAAAAAGACCCAGACAGGTTCGCGATGGTGCTGTTCGGAAGGCCATATAATGCATTTGCATTCGAAGGAAATATGGGAATACCGCACAAGTTTGCGTCACGAGGAATAATGGTGATGCCGTACGATTTTCTGCCATTTGATGAGGAAAAATGCGATGATGGTATGTACTGGGCGATGGGGCAGATGATACTTAAGGCTGCTTCGTTTGTAAAAAGACACAATCAGTTATTCGGCACCTACATAACAAATTTTAGCTGCGGACCTGATTCGTTTGTCGTAGGCTATTTCAGGGATCTGATGGGTGTTAAGCCTTCACTAACTCTTGAACTTGACAGCCATACTGCTGATGCAGGGGTCAATACAAGGATTGAGGCAGTCATAGATATAATCAATAGCTACAGAGAACTATCAAAGAGAGGAAAGATTGTGGATAGTGATAATGATTTCCAGATTTCAAAAGTAGTGATTTCCAAAGGACGCGCGTATGTGCTAGACGAGAATGGGGTAATGCTTCCAATGACACATAGCAAGGTGAAAATGTATCTTCCGTCAATGGACAATCTTGCAGCACCTGCAATTGCGGCGGTGTTCAAGAGTCTGGGGGTAGATGCTGAGGCTTTGCCTAGTTCTGACATGGACATACTGAAGCTCGGCAGGGGAAACACCACATGTAAAGAGTGTCTGCCAATGCAGTTAACTGTTGGAGGGTTATTGAAAAAGATAGAAAAAAGGCAGGATGGGCAAGTGATTGTATATTTTATGCCGTCTTCGTCAGGACCGTGCAGGTTTGGACAGTACAAAGTATTTATTGAATCTTTGCTTAAGAAAAACAAGATAAAAAATGTCGCATTACTAAGTCTTGCTGACCAGGACAGCTACGGAGGGTTTGGTACAAAGTTTTCACTTAACGCTTGGAAAGGCGTTATTGTGGCTGATGTTATGAATGATGTGTTGAATGCTATCAAAGCATTGGCAGTTGACAGAGAATATGGGGAGAAGGTGTTTTTTCAGGAATGGGAGAATATATTGCGTGCTCTTGAAAAGAATGAATTGTATCGACAGCTGGAGAAAACTGTCCAGGTGTTGAAGAAGATAGAACTGAAAAAAAGTATTGATGATGCAAAGTTTGTCGCATTGATTGGAGAGATATATGTAAGAAGAGACGAACTTTCAAGACAAGGGCTGATCGAGGTGCTTGCTGAGCGGGGGTTTGTAGTGAAGGTTGCGCACATATCAGAATGGATATACTATACTAATTATATCGCTAAAAAAAGTCTTGGGAGTGCTCAAAGCGACCTGAAGAAAAAAGCAGGAATACTGTTAAGGGAGTTTTTCCAAGATAAAACAGAGGTTAAGATAAAGAACATAATTGCAAAAGGCGGGCTTTACAAGTTCGAAAAAGAGGATATTGAGAAAACGATTGAGCATGGTTCTAAGTTTGTGAATCCGCATTTCACTGGAGAGGCTTTGCTTACAGTCGGGCTTGCGTTAAGAGAGATTCTACATACTGTACACGGAGTTATATCAATTGGTCCCTTTGGGTGTATGCCGTCAAGGGTTGCAGAGGCTATACTTGCAGAGGAAATGAATGTAGATGGTAAACAGAAAGCATCAGGCAAATCAGAAAGTTATGGGCTTAAGGATCTACCGTTCCTTGCCATTGAAACTGATGGAAACGTGTTCCCGCAGTTAATTGAGGCTAGATTAGAGACGTTCTGTCTGCAGGCTGAAAGAGTTTGGGAGAAAATGAGGGGTGAATAAGATGTATTGTCAGGTTTTAATAAGCGCAACAACAAAAGAGGAGGCAGATAAGATATCTGATACTCTGGTACTGAATAAGCTGATTGCAGGAGCATTGATAATAAAAGGTCCGTCAAGGTATTGGTGGGATGGAGAGATTGTTGAAAAAGAGTATTATAACGTACAGGCTTTTTCTTTAAAAGACAACAAGGATGAGATTATTGAAGAAGTCAAGAAGATACACTCTGACGAATGTCCGATAATCGCTTTTTTTGACATGGATGGTAATCAACAGTTTCTTGATTGGATTAAAGAGAACGTAAAAATATTTAAAGCTTGAAAATAATGAAAAGAGCATGATAAAATCCAAGCTGTTGCTCCATTATAAACGAAAAGAGATACAAGATGAGATGGTTGAGCTTGCAAGGGATAGAGAGGTTGCCGTAAGCTTTAACATGCAGGGTTATGGGAAAAGGCCTGACGTGCTAAACCATGCAAATGACATAATTGAACTTGTAAAAAACGGAGCTACGAGTTTCCATGTGTCTGAAGAGATCTGGAGCAACGTGCTGCAGATTAATCCTAAACTCAGCAGGAAAGAGCTAGATGATCTTAGATTGGGGTGGGACTTGGTTCTGGATATAGACTGTAAAATCTTAGATTATTCAAAAATTGCGGCCGATCTTCTGATAAAGGCGCTGAAGTATCACGGAATTAACTCTGTTAGCTGTAAATTTTCAGGGAATCACGGGTTTCATATCGGAGTTCCATTTAAGGCGTTTCCTGAAAAAGTCCATAACAGTGAAACAAGAAAACTTTTCCCTGAAGCTCCAAGGGTTATAGCTGCATACCTTCAAAGCATGATACGGGACCAGCTGGCTGAGAGAGTGCTTAACTTTAATGATATCAATATAATAGCTCAGCGCACTGATAAGACTTATACAGAACTAGTGAAGAATAACAAGTTTGATCCTTTTGAAATTATCGAGATTGATACCATCCTAATCGCTTCCAGGCATCTGTACAGGATGCCTTACTCGTTTAATGAGAAAAGTAATCTGGTATCTATACCAATAGATCCGGATAAAGTTCTTGAGTTTGACACTGAGAGTGCAAAGCCTGAGAATGTCAAGGTTTCTGGGTTCAGGTTTCTTGATTCTAAAAATGTTATTGCGAATGAGGCCAGACAGTTGATACTACAAGCATATGATTTCAGCCTAAAGCAAGAGGAGCATAGCGACGAGAAAGTATCTAGGTATGAAGACCTGCAAGAAGCAATACCAGAACAGTTTTTTCCGCCGTGTGTAAAAAAGATCCTTGAAGGTTTAGAGGATGGAAGGAAACGTGCATTGTTTGTACTTGTTAACTTCTTGACATCTGTTGGCTGGGGCTATGACGAAATAGAGAAAAGGTTAAAGGAGTGGAATTCTGTGAATAAAGAGGCGTTGCGTGAGGTGTATCTCTTAGGTCAGATAAGGTATGCTAAACAGAACAAGAAAAAGATACTTCCACCGAACTGCGATAACAAGAATTATTATGGTGATTTGGGGATGTGTCTTCCTGACAGCCTGTGTACAAAGGTCAAGAATCCAGTTAATTATTCTAGGAGAAGGGTTTGGTATGTTAATAGGGAGAAGGGGAAGGGCAAAGTACAAACGAAAAAAGATTAAGTTCTATCTTTAATATATTTCTCACATTTTGGCATAATTTCCTTCAGAAGTTTAATCCCTGTCCTCGTCTTAAATTTTTTAAGTCTTCCTGATTTCACGTAGTCCATATACTTTACAACGTTCTCTATATCAAAATTAGGAGGAACTCTTTCCCAATCAAGTTGACCTAAGGTGTCTGCCTCAAACAGTTTCTGGTGATCAGGGGTTAAGATACAATCATAGTTATCGTGTACGACTATTAAATATTTTACGTCGTAAACTTCGTTAGGAGTATAGCCTGCTCTTGGCAGAATGATTCCTGCATTGAATGCACCTTTTACTGCGTGCATCTCTTTTGCTTCCATAGATTCTTCAAAATTGTATCCTTCAGGGAGATTAAAGTAGCCATTGTCGTGAAAGATTGCAGCTGCAAGCAGAATTCTTGGGTCTCCACCCTCTCCAAGGATAATCTGTTTCATATGATGTACAACAGCTTTTGTGTGAGGGATGTCCCACTTAGGACGGCCTTGTCTTAGAAGAGGCAGAACTTCAGACCAAAGTATTTTTTCAAGAGCTGCATCGAATTCCATAAACACAAGAACAACATTAGAATTAATAAAGACTCTTGTTATTAAAGCTACAATACCCTATAACCATTATCAACCCTTCTTTCTGGCTGAAGAAGTACCACTTCTTTGTTTTCCAGAACAACTCCGAGAACAAGACACTCTGAGATGAAGTTGGCTATCTGTTTAGGAGGGAAATTAGTTACTGCAATCACTTGTTTACCGACAAGTTCTTCTTTATTGTATAATTTAGTGATCTGTGCACTGGTTCTTTTGATACCGAGCTTGCCGAAGTCAATCTTTAGCTTGTATGATGGGTTCTTTGCTTCTGGAAAGTCGTCTGCTTCGAGGACTGTTCCTACATGCATTTCTACTTTTTCGAAATCTTGCCAGGTTATCATAAAAACCAGAAACATAAACTAATATATAAAATATGTCGACAATAAGGACAACCTTTATAAATAAAAAAGATATCTCGTGTGTAGATGGGTAAGAAGTGTATCATTTGTGGTGAAGAGGGGCAGTTCTGTATCAAAGGCAGTAACGAGTGTTACTGTGAAGAATGCGCTAAAGAGAACTTTAGTGATTTGACGTATCTTCAGAAAGTGGAAGAAGCTGCAGCTGCAATCAAAGAGGCAATAAAAGAGGATTATGACTATTAGAGTATATAGAAAAACAGTAAACTTTATAAATAGTCTATTTTTCTTGTGAGATGTTCGAAGTGTTTAGTTGAAGTTAAACACTGTTGCATAAACAAAGCCTGAAAAGGGACCTTTTCAGTACAAGTTTAACGAGTTAAACTTATTTCTAGCAAAAGGTTTCAACAATAGGCAGTTTCATGATTATCGAGGAAGTTTAATATGCCAAAGGCAAAAAATCCAAGACACGGAAGTATGCAGTTTTGGCCTAGGAAAAGGTCAAAGCGAAGTTCAGCTAGAGTTAGGTCCTGGGCTAAATCAAAAGATGCTAAACTTCTTGGTTTTGCAGGGTATAAAGCTGGCATGACTCACGTGGTAATTACTGATAACCGGCCAAACTCAGCAACAAAAGGTCAGGACGTGAGTTTTCCTGTCACAGTGATTGAGTGTCCTGCAATCAAGGTTGCTTCTATACGTTTCTATAAAAATTCTCAAGTCATTACCGAAGTTTTCTCTGAAAAGGTCGATAAGGAACTTGAAAGAAGACTTACCAAGTCCAAAAAGATAAACAAGAAGATAGAGGATGTTTCTGATTATGATGATATAAGATTACTGGCATATACACAACCTAAATTAACAGGAATTAAAAAGAAACCAGAGGTCCTTGAGATTGGTCTTGGAGGATCGAAAGAGGATAAACTTGCATATGCAAAGGAAAAGCTTGGAAAAGAGATTGCAATCAATGAGGTGTTTAAAGAAGGTGAACAGTTAGACCTGCATGCAGTCACAAAAGGAAAAGGTGTACAAGGGCCTGTAAAAAGGTTTGGAGTTTCCATAAGACACCACAAATCTGAGAAGACAAAGAGGGGACCTGGTTCTCTGGGAGGGTGGAAAGCGCAAGGGCATGTCATGTACAGGGTTGCGTTTGCAGGTAAAATGGGGTACCATCTCAGGACTCATTATAATAATTGGGTACTTAAAATAAGCGACAAGGTTGAAGAAATTAATCCTAAAGGTGGCTTTGTCAGATACGGGATTTTAAAGAACCAGTACATACTTGTAAAAGGTTCAGTGCAGGGGTCTGCAAAAAGGTTAATCACGCTTACAACAGCCATTAGGCCTAACAAAAGATTGCATGACCAAGCACCAACTATCCAACATACATCTCTGGAGTCTAAACAATGAAAGTAAAGATATTAAACTTGCAAGGACAGGGAACTGAGGAAATAGAACTTCCTGGCCAATTCAATGAAGCGCTTAACCCCGTATTAGTAAAAAGGGCTGTTCAGGCTTTGCAGAGTTCTGCTAGACAGACGTATGGTGCTTCGCCAGAAGCTGGAAAAAGGCATTCTGTTGAGCTGTCTAAAAGAAGAAGAAAGTACAGAGGATGTTATGGACATGGAATTGCGAGAACTCCTAGAAAGATAATGAGCAGACGCGGTACAAGAATGAACTGGGAAGGCGCTTTTGCCCCAAACACTAAAGGCGGTAGAAGAGCTCACCCGCCTAAAGCTGAAAAGAACTTTGAAAAGAAGATTAATAAAAAAGAGAACAGAAAGGCAATAAGATCTGCTCTTGCAGCTACAATGGACAAAGAGGTTGTTGCTAAAAGAGGGCATAAGATTCCTGAGAAATATCCGTTCATAATCAATAATGATTTTGAGGGTCTTGATAAGACTAAGAACGTGAAATCTGCCCTTGTCAAACTTGGGTTGGATAAAGAGTTAGAAAGGACTGCCAAGAGAAAGGTAAGAAGCGGAAAGGGCAAGATGAGAGGAAGAAAGTATAGAGTTAAGAAAGGGCTGTTGATTGTTGTAAAAGATGAATGCAAGCTACTGAAATCTGCAAGAAATATACTGGGAGTTGATGTTGTACAGTTGAACCAGCTTAATGCAGAGCTTTTAGCTCCTGGAGCAGACCTTGGAAGGTTGACGTTGTTTACTAAGAACTCAATTGAAAAAATGTCAAAAGAAAAGTGCTTTATGTGAAAATGGATCCCTATAAAATAATCAAATACCCTTTATCAACCGAGAAGACGATAAGGTTGATGGAGGCAGAGAATAAGTTGATATTTGTGGTAGACAAGAATGCAACAAAATCTGACATTAAAAAAGCGGTTGAAAGTATGTTCAAAGTTAAGGTGGTTAATGTTAATACATATATCACCAATAAAGATGTTAAAAAGGCGTATGTAAAACTTGCGTTTGATACGCCTGCAATAGATATTGCAACGCAAATGGGATTGATGTAAGGTTTGAAAGATGGGAAAAAGAATCATAGCACAAGCAAGAGGAAAGGGAGGGCCAAGGTATAGAGCTCCAGGCCATACGTTTAAAGGGATGGCTGTTAACAAGAAGCTTAAACCTGGAACTTTCACAGGAGAGGTTTTAGATATTGTAAAGTGCAGAGCGCATTCCACTCCCCTGGTTGCAGTCAAGTTTGATGATGGAGATACTTTTTTCATGCCCGGTGTAGAAGGGGTTAAAGTCGGCGACAGACTAGAGGCTGGAGACAAAGCTATCGCCAAGGCAGGTAACACCCTGGCGCTTAAAGATATACCTGAAGGTACTCTGATTAATAATATTGAACTAAACCCTGGAGACGGAGGCAAGTTTGTGCGGGCATCGGGGACTTTTGCGAAGATTGTTTCAAAAAGTTCTGATAAAATCACCATCATACTTCCATCAAAAAAGCAAAAAATCTTGAGCCCAAAGTGCAGGGCTACAATAGGGGTTCTTGCTGGAGGCGGAAGGCCTGAGAAACCTTTGCTTAAAGCAGGGGTCAGTTTTTATAAGATGAGAGCTAAGAACAAGCTTTGGCCAAAGGTTTGTGGCCAGAGCATGAACGCAGTAGACCATCCTCACGGCGGTTCACGAAGTTCAATGAAAAACTATCCGTATGCTGTGTCAAGGAATGCTCCGCCAGGAGCTAAAGTAGGATCCATATCAGCAAGAAGGACTGGTAGAAAGAAAAAATAAAGTGATAAAATGGCTAAAAAAGAATTCAGGTACAAGGGAAAAACTTTAGAAGAGCTAAAGGGAATGAGCTTAAAGCAATTCAGCGAACTTGTTGAGTCAAGAGCAAGACGAAATCTCAAGAGGGGTTTGAGTGATGAACAGAAAAAGGTCCTTGACAAAGTTAAAAACAAAGATAAGAATATCAAGACTCATTGCAGAGATATGGTAATTGTACCTGAGATGGTTGGAACCTCTATCAAGGTTCATAATGGTAAAGAGTTCAAACAGCTCGTAATCACGGGCGAGATGCTGGGACATTATCTTGGAGAGTTTGCATTGACAAGGTCCAAGGTAGGGCACAACGCCCCAGGAATCGGCGCTACAAAATCAAGTTCAAGCATGTCAGTGAGGTAAATGGCAGACTACAAATATTCGTTCAAGGAATTTGATGCAGAGCACATGGCAAGGTGTGTTGGCAAGGATTTGCCAATATCGACTAAGCATTGTGTTGAGATCTGCAATTTCATCAGGCATAAGAATCTTCAGAAAGCAAAGGAACTACTTGAGAGGATTTCAAAAAAAGACATGCCGCTCAAGTTCAGGAGACACAATAAAAAGGTGGGGCATAAACCGGGAATTGGTCCTGGAAGATACCCTGTAAAGGCATGCGTCGAAATTAACAAGTTACTTGACAGTGTTGAGAACAATGCAGTGTTCAAAGGCCTTGATTCAGGAAGTTTAGTCATTAAACATATCTCAAGCCAAAGAGCTTCCAGGCCTATGAAGTACAGCAGACGAATCAGAGGAGAATCAAAAAGAACTCATGTTGAGATTGTTGTTGAAGAATCGTTCAAAGAGAAGAAAGAAAAAGAGAAAAAAGACGTTAAGAAAAAAGAAACAAATAAAGAGAACAAAAAAGAAAAACCGCAAGTTCAAATGAAAGCAGAGGAGAAAAAATGATTGTATCAAAAATTTCCAATTTTTGGGACAACAAAAAAATCACAGGAGGTGATTTTTTTGATTGAGAGAAAGTTTGTTGCGCAAAATATGAAGGAATATCAGATTCAAGAGTATATCACGAATAGTCTGAAGAATGCGGGGCACAGCCATACAAAGATGCAGAGAACTCCATTGGGCGAGAAGATCATAATCTATGCATCAAGGCCTGGGCTGATTGTCGGAAGAAAAGGGCAGAGCATTAAAAAGTTGACTGTTGACCTGAAAAGAATATTTGGTTTAGAGAATCCTCAAATCGAAATTGCTGAAGTACAAAACATAAATCTTGATGCACAGATTGTTGCTGAGAGGATTGCTAACTCCCTTGAAAGATTTGGTTCTGCCAGGTTCAAGGGCATAGGCCATAAGGTTATGAGCGATGTTATGGGTGCAGGTGCTAAGGGTGTTGAAATACTTATCTCAGGAAAAATACCTAGTGCAAGAGCAAAGACCTGGAGATTTTATCAAGGTTATCTTAAGAAAAGCGGGGATGTTGCTGTAGTTGGTGTTGATGTCGCGTATGCAAGCGCGCAGCTAAAGACCGGCACAATCGGTATAAAAGTCAGCATAATGCCGCCAGGTCTGGAACTTCCAGATGATATCAAAATCATAGAGACTCCTGAAGTTGAAGAGGTTAAAAAACAGCCTAAAAAGAAAGAGAAGAGTGAAAAAAAGCCTAAGAAAACTAAAAAGGGGAAGAAAGAAAAAGAAGCCGAAGTGGGTGAGGAAGAACCCAGAACTGAAGAGAAGGCTGGAGAAGAAACCGAAGAAGAATCTGAGGATGCAGGAGATTCAGGAGTCGAGGAATAATGGGAATGCCTAAGAAGAAGGAGCTTGCAGGAATGACGAAGCAAGACTTGCTTAGCAAAATGGATGAGCTTAAGAAAGAGCTTATCAAAGAGAATGCCCAGGTTGCGACAGGTACTGTTCCGAAAAATCCAGGGCAGATAAAAGCGATGAAGAAAACTATCGCCAGGATAATCACCATATTAAAAAACGAGGAGGCATAATGTCCGAAGTTTGTACACAATGCGGGTTACCCAAGGAGCTGTGTGTTTGCGAAACCATAGCTAAGGAAAGCCAGACGATTAAGGTATACACAATCAAGAAAAAGTTCGGAAAGCTGTACACTGAAATCGAAGGCATTGACCAAAAAGAGATTGACCTTAAAGACCTGGTAAAAAAGCTGAAAGGAAAGTTTGCCTGCGGAGGGACAACCAAAGAAGGAAAGGTTGAACTTCAAGGCGATCACAAGCACCAGGTTAAAAGGATATTGGTCGAGATGGGTTTTGCCCCAGAGACGATCGAAGTTCGTTGAAGTTCGGAAGGATTTCAATGTGGAAAAATGGATGTCAAGGATATAGTCAGGCACGAACTTATCGGCCTTAAAGTTGAAGTCGTTGATTCAAAGAACGAGTCTGACATCGGAATCAAAGGACGGGTTGTTGATGAGACAAAATCAACATTGACAATCTTAGACGATCAAAAGAAGAAGCTGGTCAAGAGCAATGTTGTTCTTGAGATTGAGTTTCAAGGTAAAAAGATAAGGGTTGAAGGAGAGATGCTGGCTAAACGGCCAGAAGACAGGATAAAAAAATGAAAAAATCAAAGAACATAGGAATCAAGGTTGATTTGCCTAAAGAGAAGTGTGATGATCAGTTCTGTCCGTTCCATGGCAAACTTAAGTTACGCGGCCAGGCATTTACAGGCACTGTTATGTCGAGCAAGATGCAGAAAAGCGCTGTTGTGCAATGGGTTACAAGACATCATCTGCCTAAGTATGAAAGGTATATCAAGAAAAAATCAAAGATTAGCGTTCATAATCCGCCTTGCATGGGTGCAAAAGAGGGAGACGAAGTAAAAATAATGCAGTGTAGGCCACTCAGCAAGACAAAGAATTTCGTGATTGTCCAAGTATTAGGGAAGTCAAAGGAATTTGTTTCAAAGGAGAAATTATACGAAGTTGAAGAGCGAAAAGAGATGGAAAGGAAACGCAATAGGGAAGAGGCTGAGAAAGAATGAAAACAGTAAAATCAAGAGTTACAAGAGCATTGCCATCAGGAGCCCATATCCCTACGTGCGATAATTCAGGGGCAAAAATGATCAAATTATTTGCAGTCAAAGGCATCAAGACGGTTAAAGGCAGATACCCTGCAGCAGGTGTTGGAGATCTTATACAGGCTGCAGTTGTCAAGGGCAAACCTGACATGAAAAAACAGGTTGTCTTTGCTGTAATCGTTAGGCAAAAAAAAGAGTACAAGAGAGCAGACGGGACAAGAATCAAGTTTGAAGATAATGCTGCTGTAGTACTTAAAGATGACAAAGGCAATCCTAAAGGTACGATATTCAAAGGGCCAATTGCAAAAGAGGTTACTGAAAGGTGGCCTGCAATCGCAAAGGTTGCCAGTATAATTGTATAATTAACGAAAAGATGAAAATGAAATCCAGCAAACCAAACAAACAAAGAAAGTCGAGGTTTACTTGCCAGCTTCATGCTAGAAATAAATTCATGAGCTGCCACCTTTCAAAAGAGCTTAGGCAAAAACACAAAACAAGGAATTTGGCTGTTAGAAAGGATGACAAGGTAAAGGTAATGGTCGGACAGTTCAAAGGCAAAAGCGGGAAGGTAGAAAAGGTCGATGCTGGCAGAACCAAAGTGTATGTGGCTGGAATCGAGATAACTAAAAAGGACGGAGGAAAAGCGCTTTATCCATTGCATCCGTCGAATCTCCTAATCACAGAATTATATTTAGAGGATAAGAAGAGGCTTAAGAGGAAATAAAATGACGAAACAACACTTAAAAAGGTTGGCAACTCCAAGAACGTGGCCTATAAAAAGAAAAGGGGTTAAATTCATTACAAGGCCGTTGCCAGGTAAACACGAGTTTCGCTTAGGTATGCCTATAAATGCGGCACTTGAGAAACTTATGAAGATTACAAAGACTACGAAGGAGACTGAAAAAATCCTGTACCATAAAGAAGTCCTGGTAGACGGAAGAAAAGTGACTGATAAAAAGACCATTGTGGGTTTGATGGATGTTATATCTATTCCGTTAACAAAAGAACACTGCAGAATTGTTCTTGACGAGAACGGCTGGATCACTTCAATCCCTGTTGATGCCAAGGAATCGGGTCTAAAAATCTGTAAAATCCTTAATAAGCATGTTGTCAGAGGAAAAATCCAGGTTAACCTGATGGATGGAAGGAATATCCTGATGGACAAGGATGATTATAAAGTTGGCGATTCGCTGTTGATCTCTGTTCCTGAGCAAAAGGTCGAGTCACACCTGAAGTTCGAGAACGGTTGCTTGGTCTACCTCATCTCCGGAGGGCATATCGGAGTAATAGGAACTGTGATAGATACCAAGGACGAAGCTTTGGTCTGCAAGACTGCAGATAATGTAGAGTTCGAGACGATTAAAAAACATGCAGTAGTTATAGGAAAAGATAAACCTGCATTAAAGATAAAATGAATGTGATGAAAAGTATTAGAATAGAGAAAATCACCCTTAACATAGGGGCTGGTAAAGATGTTAAAAAGCTCGAGAAAGGGATGAAGCTATTGAAGAATATCACCGGCATCGAGCCTATCAAGACCTATACAAGTAAAAGGATTCCTGGGTGGGGTTTAAGGCCTGGCTTGCCCATAGGTTGCAAGCTTACTTTAAGAGGAACTGATGCTGAAGAGGTTCTTAAAAGGCTTTTAGAAGCTAAAACATTTCTCCTAAATGAGAGCCAGTTTGATGATAGTGGAAATATTGCATTTGGCGTTCCTGAGTATATCGATATAAAAGATGCAAAATATGATCCTGAGATAGGCATAATGGGTCTAGAGGTCTGCGTAACACTTGAGAGGCCTGGTTTCAGGGTCAAGAGAAGGAAGAATCTTAAATCAAGAGTCGGGAAGAATCATTGTATCGCAAAAGAAGAAGCAATTAAATTCATGAAAGATAAGTTCGGCATAAGAACGGAGGAAGAAGATGACCTACAGTAATTATGAAAAGGTGTTCAAGCAACTGAAGGTTAAACCTGCAAAGCTGCAGAAGTATATCAAACATAACGCTCCTAAAAAAAGGGCATCTGGCAAGAACAAGAAAAAATGCAGAAGGTGCGGAAGGCCTGAGGCGCACATAGAAAAGTATGGTCTTGACCTGTGCAGGCACTGTTTCAGAGAGGTTGCAACAAAGATAGGATTTAAGAAGTATGGTTAAGGTGGAAAAAAATGTTAAATGACCCATTGGCAAACGCATTATCAAAGATACTTAATGCTGAGAGAGTAGGAAAGGTTAGCTGCAAGATTAAACCAGTGTCAAATGTACTCAAGAAGATATTGACACTCTTAAAAGAGAAGATGTTTATTGGAGAGTTTAAGGAAGTAGATGATGGAAAAGGGGGATTTATCGAGCTAAACCTGTTAGGAAAGATAAACAATTGCGGGGCTATCAAGCCAAGGTATCCTTTGAAGCTAGGAGATTTTGAGAAGTTCGAGAAAAGGTATCTGCCTGCAAAGGATTTTGGGATAATTGTTGTTTCAACCTCAAAAGGGATCATGAGCCATATAGAGGCAAAGGAAAAAGGGATAGGAGGCAAATTAATCGCTTACATTTATTAAGATTCATACTTAACAAAACTACAAAATGAGAGCTAAAGAGTACATGGATGAAGTGGAAACTGAAGGTGTTGAGGTTAAGCTAGAGGGGACTCTAGTAACGCTGAAGGGAGAAAAAGGAGAGGTATCAAGAGAGTTCAGAAACCCGAAGGTGAAGATTGAATTTGTTGATGGGAAGGTACAGTTCAAGGCAAAGAACGCGACCAAAAGAGAGAAAACAATGATAGGAACTTTCAAGTCTCATTTGAAAAACATGGTTAAAGGTGCTAAAGAGGGACATGTTTATAGGCTCAAGATATGCTCAGGACACTTCCCTATGAATGTCAGTATTAATAATAACGTATTATCAGTAAAAAATTATCTTGGAGAGAAAACTCCTAGGACTGTGAATATCAAGCAAGGCGTCACTGTTAAAATTGATGGAGATTTTATACAAGTAGAGAGCATCAGTAAGGAACTGGCAGGGCAGACTGCTGCTGATATCGAACAGTTAACAAGAATAACTGACAGAGATCGGAACAAGTTCCAGGACGGAATATATATCATTAATAAGGATGGTAAGGAAATATGAAAGACAAACTTGAGTTAAGGAAAAGAATAAAATCAAAAAAACCCAGGTTTGTTAGGCAAGATTCTCACAAAAAAGTTAAATTAGGAAAAAAATGGAGAAAGCCAAGAGGCAGTGACAATAAGGTAAGGATAGGATTCAAAAGTTATAGGAAAAAGGTCAAGATAGGTTATGGATCTCCTAGGGATGTAGAAGGTTTTGATCCAAGCGGGGTTTTGCCTGTGGTTGTATCGAATATGCTAGAATTGACCAGTATCAAAGATGGGCAAGGGGTTGTATTTTCGTCACGGCTAGGCGTCAGAAAGAAAGTTGGCTTGATTAAAAAAGCAATGCAATTAAAATTAAAAATCCTAAATATAAAAGATCCTCAAAAGTACTTAACAGATGTTGAACAGAGATTTGCGAAAAAGAAGCAAGACAAGGAAAAGGCATTGAAAGAAAAAGAAGCTAAAAAGAAAGAGCTTGAGAAAAAAGCTAAAGAGAAAGAAAAAGAAGCAGCTGCTGAAGAGCAACAGATGAGTGAAGAGGAGCTGGCTGAAAAAGCAAAGTCTGAGCAGGAGAAGAAACGTAAAGAAGAGGAAAAAATACTGAGGACCAGAAAATGAAACTCAAGATCCAGAAAAGGCTAGGAGGGCAGATACTGAAATGTTCAAAGAACAAGATAGTCCTAGACCCTGAGAGATTAGAGGACATTAAAGAAGCAATCACTAAAGCTGATATCAAAACGTTGATAATTGATAATGCTATTTCAAAGAAGCCAGTTAAAGGAAGTTCAAGAGTCAGGGCGCGTAAACGTGCGTTACAAAAAAGAAAGGGTAAGAGAAGAGGAGTTGGCACCAGAAAAGGAAAAAAGACTGCGAGGCTTCCTAAAAAAGAGGCTTGGATGAACAAGATAAGGGCGCAGAGAGGATTGATAAAGGAACTTAAAGAGCGTAGCAAGATTGATGCTGCGACGTATAGGGAACTTTACTCAAAAGCAAAGGGCGGATTCTTTAGGAGCCTTAGACACCTCAAATTGTACATTAAAGAACATAATATGATGAAATAATGATAAAATGAAAGGCATAGCATTTAGACGGAAACGTGAAGGCAAGACCAATTATAAAAAAAGGCTTAAACTTCTTTTAAGCAAAAAGCCAAGGCTAGTCATAAGAAGATCTCTAAAAAACATTGTTGCGCAGATTGTTGAGTTTGACCCTAAAGGGGATAAAGTGGTTGCCTGTGCAAGTTCACGCGAACTTAAGAAGAAAGGATGGAAACTGCACGGAGGCAATATAGTTACAGGATATCTTGTTGGGTATCTTCTGGGTAAAAAGGCGAAGGTTAAAGAGGCAGTTCTAGACATCGGATTACAAAGTTCTGTGAAAGGCAGTTGCATATACGGAGTTCTGAAAGGGGTTTTGGATTCTGGGATTAAAGTTCCGCATTCAGAAGAGGTTCTTCCTAAAGAAGAGAGGGTAAGAGGAAAACATATTGCAGACTATGCTGCTAAACTTAAGCAGGACAAAGGGGCTTATGAAAAGCAGTTCTCTAAAATGCTAAAAGAGGGTATAGACCCTGAAAAGATGGAAATTTATTTTGATGAAATGAAAAAGAAGATAGGTGCTTAAAATGGCTGATGAAATGACAGAGAAAACAAAACAAGAAATCAAGGTTGAGGAAAAGCAAAAGAACAGCCAGAGAGCTAATGAAAAGAATGTTTTTGAAAGCGAGTCCTGGAAACCTAAGACTAAACTCGGTAAGAAAGTCAAAGAAGGAGAAATCACTGATATTGATGAAATCCTCAATAATGGTTTAAAGATAACTGAGCCTGAGATAATTGATATGCTTATGCCTGAACTTGAGAATGATCTTTTACTTATTGGGCAGTCAAAAGGTAAGTTCGGAGGCGGACAAAGAAGAGTGTTCAGACAAACTCAAAAAAAGACTTGCGAAGGAAACAAACCTAAATTCTCAACCTGTGCAATTATCGGAAACAAGAACGGATATATTGGATTGGGTTATGGAAAGAGCAAAGAGACTGTTCCTGCAAGAGAGAAAGCATTTAGAAATGCAAAACTTAACATGATGAAGATCAGGCGCGGGTGCGGGTCTTGGGAATGCGGGTGTGGTAATCCGCATACGATTCCGTTTGCAGTTACAGGAAAATGTGGTTCTTCTGTTATAAAAATTATGCCTGCTCCAAAAGGAACAGGGCTTAAGATTGAGAAAGAGTGCGGAAAGATTCTAAGAATGGCTGGGATTGAAGACATCTGGTCAAAAACTACCGGGAGTACTACAAAGGTCAACCTGATAAAGGCGTGCCTGGATGCTCTAAAGCAATTAACAGTTACAAAGATCAAGCAGAATGATGTTGAGTGCCTTGGGATAGTAGAAGGAATCTATGGTGGAGATGAAAAATGACTGGAAAATTAGCTATTATAAGAGTTAGAGGGTTGAGCGGAGTCAAAAAAGGTATTGCTGATACTCTTATGATGTTAAGATTATACAGGAAAAATAATTGTGTTGTTGTAGACGATAATGATAATTATAGGGGCATGTGCAACAAGATAAAGGATTTTGTCACATGGGGCGAACTTGATGGAGATACCATGAAGTCGTTACAAGAGAAAGGCTTCAAAAAAGCTAATATAAAAAGTGAGGACGAAAAAAAGTTGAACAAATGGGTTTATGCGTTACAACCGCCGAGGAAAGGTTATGGAAGGAAAGGAATCAAGGTATCTTTCAAGTCAGGCGGTGCGTTGGGTTATAGGGGATTAAAGATTAACGATCTCATCAAAAGAATGATATAAAATGGTCACAAATAAAAGGAAGAAAAACGTGAAATTTAGAGCAAGCCGGAGCCACGGCTATGGTTCTCATAAAAAGCACAGGGGTGCGGGACATAGAGGCGGCAGAGGCAGAGCAGGGACTGGTAAGAGAGGGGATGCGAAAAAGCCAAGATTTTGGAAAGATCCAAAGTATTTTGGAAAATACGGGTTTGGTCTTAAAAGTAAAGAGGTCAAGACTGTCAATATAAAATATCTAGAAGATAGATTAGAACAGTTTGTTAATAAAAATTTGGTCGCTGAGAAGGCCGGGGTCTATGAAGTTGACGCTGCCAAACTCGGCTTTGACAAAATTTTGGGATATGGTAAAGTGACAAAGAAGTTTAAAATCACTGCAAATGCTTTTTCAAAGGATGCTGCAGAAAAGATTAAGGCTGCTGGCGGAGAAGCGATCATTATAAAACCTAAAGTTAAGGAAAACAAAAGAGTTGAGAAAAAACTTAAGGGAGAGGTTAGCAAAATAAAAGTAAAAGAAGAAAAAGAACAACCAAGTGTTGAAGCTGAAGTGCCTAAAAAAGAGGTTTAATATGGGTTTGCTGAAAAACATTATCATGAACCTGCCAGAAGTTGCAGGTCCAAAGGAAAAAAGACTTTCTTTTAAGCAAAAACTTAAATGGACTTTACTAATACTCGTAATATTCTTTGCGCTTGGAATGGTTGGTTTGTTTGGTCTTGACCCTGCCAGCGCTTTCCAGTTTGAACAGTTTGCGGTTATACTCGGGGCTCAGTTCGGAACATTGTTGACTCTTGGGATTGGGCCTATCGTAACAGCATCTATCGTATTACAGTTGTTAAACGGTTCAGGGATTGTGAAATTTGATATGACGACTCCTGAAGGAAAAAGAACGTTCCAAGGAGTGCAGAAGCTAATGTCGTTCCTATTTATCATATTCGAAGCTTTAGTGTTTGTTTTTATGGGAGGACTTGCGCCCCCAGCACAATACGTTGGGACAATACATTATTTCCAGTTGCAGATGTTAATCTCTTTCCAGCTAATGTTAGGAGGCGTATTAATACTTTACATGGACGAAGTAATCAATAAATGGGGATTTGGTTCTGGCGTTTCATTGTTCATTGCAGCAAATGTTTCGCAGAGCCTGTTCATCAGACTTCTGAGTCCGCTTGCTGCGACTATGGGAGGTCCGCCTGTTGGTGCGATACCTGCAATATTACATTTCCTTCCGTTAGGAGCTATTACTGAGGTTGTTCAGGCACTTGCAGGAATAATTGCTACTGCGCTTGTATTTGTGATTGCTGTGTATGGGCAAGCAATGAAGGTTGAGATTCCTTTATCGTTCGGAAGGGTAAGAGGTCATGGTATTAGGTGGCCATTAAGTTTTATTTACACATCAAACATACCTGTTATTCTAGTTGCTGCATTACTTGCAAATATCCAGTTGTTCGGGAGGATACTTGAAAATTGGGGGCATCCGATACTTGGAACATTTGCAGGCAATTCTCCAAGTACAGGGCTTGTTGCATGGGTTACAGCCCCAAGACTGATACCGCAACTGATTAATCAAGGGAGTTTCTTTATTGGTGCAGGACCATATATCCACACACTAATATATATACTAATAATGATCGCAGGTGCAGTTGTGTTTAGTATTTTCTGGGTACAGACCTCGGGTATGGATGCGAGGAGCCAGGCTAAACAGATGATGGCATCAGGGTTACAAATTCCTGGTTTCAGGAAAGACCAAAGAGTACTTGAAAGATTGTTGAACAGGTATATCTGGCCATTGACTGTCATGGGTGCAATTACAGTCGGGTTCTTGGCAGCGCTCGCTGATGTATCTGGGGCGTTGACAAGTGGTACAGGGTTGTTGCTGGCGGTCATGATCATCTATAAATTGTATGAAGACATAGCAAAGCAACACATGTATGATATGCATCCTATGATGCGTAAGTTCATGGAGGGCTAGAGGTTTAAACTTAAAATGGTTGTTTATGAAGGACTAAACTATCTACTGGACCCCATATTCGGGCCTTTACTACTTTTTGGTCCGACAGTTGCTTTACTAATCATAACTATTGTACTCGCGTTCTTGATGACCATCATATACAAATATACAACTAACCAGAGCCTTATGAAGGATCTTAAGGACGAGCTGAAAGCTTTCCAGAACCAGATGAAAGAGTTGAGAAGCGAGCCAAAGGAGATGATGGCTGTACAGAAAAAGGCTATGGAAACTAATATGAAGTATATGATGCACTCATTCAGGTCAACGATATTCACTTTTATTCCAATCATACTGATATTTTCATGGTTGCATGGAAATCTTGCATTTGCTCCGATCATGCCAGGGGAGCAATTTACAACAACTATGAACCTTGGAAAAGGTGTGTTCGGAGATGTCACTTTAAATGTTCCAGAAGGTATTGAACTTTTAAGTGCTGAAACGCTCAAGATCGAAGATGGTATAGCAGTGTGGGTGTTGAAAGGCGATGCTGGAGACTACACGCTTGACTATAAAATGGGCGATAAGGTGTATAGTAAGGAGGTTTTAATAACTACTGAACAAGCATACGAAAGCACTGAGAAGCTATTTAAAAATGACCCAGATGTAAAATCGATTACAATAGATAATAAAAAAATGAATGTGTTTTTGGGGCTTGGATGGTTCTGGACGTACATTATTTTTTCGGTCATATTTTCAATGATATTCAGAAAGATATTCAAGGTTTATTAATAAAAGAAATTAGTAAGCTTTATAAATTAACTAGAAATTTCAGATTAACATGCCGGCAGGAAGACACAAGTCAAGGACTATGAGAAGGGTGCATGTAAAGACGCCTGGAGGAAAGACTAGTCTGCAGTATAGAAGGCGCAAGCCAGGAAAAGCAAAGTGCGGCAAGTGTGGAAAAATACTTTCAGGGGTTCCTAGGGAACTGCCTTATAAAATGAGGAACATGGCAAAAACAAAGAAAAGACCTGAAAGACCTTTTGGCGGTGTTCTTTGTCCTGCATGTTCAAGAGCCTTATTAAAAGAAAAAGCGAGATCTCTCAAGTAGGTTGGCGACAACTACACGAGTAAGGGAGACAGGAGGGAAGAATGATAGGAAGATTGTGCGTTAAGATTGCTGGGCGTGATTCCGGCAAAAGATGTGTTGTTGTAGATGTTCTAGATGATAATTTTGTCATGATTGATGGCGAAACTCGAAGAAGGAAATGTAATATTATGCATTTAGAGCCTCTTGAGCAGACTGTTGAGATCCAGAAAGGCGCTTCACATGATGATGTTGTTAAAGCCTTTGAGAGGCTTGGTTTAAAAGCTAGAGTTACAAGGCCCAAAGAGAAAAAAGAAAAACCTAAGAGGGTTAGAAGTAAAAGAAAGCTAGAGGTTGCAAAGCCTGCTAAAGAGAAGAAGAAAGAGGCTAAAGCAAAGAAAAAAGAGGAAAAGGTTAAGGCTAAGGAAGAGAAGAAGAAAGTTAAGAAAGAAGTAAAACCAAAAACAGTTGAAGAGAAAACAGAAGAAACAAAGCCTGAGCCTGAAAAAACTCAGGAATAAAAACAATTATTTCTATTTATTAATAATATTAAAGAGTTCTGTTAGGTTGAGTTCGAATGCTGCTACAGGCATGTCTAAATCCCAGTTTCTTAGAACTTCGGGTGAAACCTCGCCCATATAAGCTATTCCTTTTCCTTCTGACTTAACCCGAACACACCTTCCGGTTATGAAAGAAGGGTGGTCCTCTGATGCGAATTGTGATTTCATGTCGAGGCACTGCATAAGATAATCGAATACCTGTCTTATCTTTGTGTAATCAGAGTCCATACCGCATAATGCAACTGCAACTCTTGTAAATTCTTCAACGCCAGTTTCTGTCTTTGAGTTTTCCTTAAAAACCGTGCCGATACCGAATATATTTTGGGGGTATTCATAATGCTTATTTTCTTGGAAGACCTGCATCAAGTTTGGAAGTATCCATGATCGAAGAACTGAATAATCGGCAGTCAATGCGTTTGAAAGTTTGATGTACTTAGAATCGTTGTTCATCTTTTTATTAAGATTGTCAGGATTTGTTATGTTGTATGTTTCGCACTCTAACAGATTAAGACCTGACAAGATTTCTGCTATATATCTCTTAAATATCTCAAACTTGTCTTCCTCACCGATTGTAGATACGTTAGGAATCTCTGGTACAAACTTCTCAAAACCATAAGCTATAGCAATATCTTCGACAAAATCCACTTGGTGCATGATATCTGCACGATATGCAGGAACTAGGACTTTGCCTTTTTCATAGCCATAGCCCATTTTCTCAAGAAGTTTTTTCATATCTTGTTCCTTGAGTTCAAGGCCAAGCATCTTGTTAACGAATTTAGGTTCTATGTCCCATTTTTCAGGGGCAAGCATAGGGATGTCGAGTCTTTTGCCATCTTGTTGCATACATTCAATTGAGTAAATCGTTCCACCCATATCAGATAGTGCTGTAACTATTATTGTGAGCGCTTTCTGACAGATAATAGGATCGGTGCCTGTAACTTCGATGAAGACGTCTTTTGTTGTTTCGTCAATTTTACCAACGTCGTGTGAATTGATGATCGGGGGCATGGACATTATAATCCCTTTACTATCAACAAAGACAGGGTATTTAGTCCATCCTTCGCAAAGATGTCCATATGTTCTTCCAGTAGGATGTTTTGAGAGTATTTGTCGCCCTGTAATCTCTTTTGGATATTCCAGCGGCCGAAACTTAATCTTATCAGGGTCCATGCCTGTGAATCTTACGGGGAATGTAATCTTCTCAAGAGGGTATAGGCCGATACCTCCTTTTTTTCTTTTCCTTAGCATAGTCATTGCAAGCTTTTCTTGTATTTGGATGACCTCTCTAATCTTCTCATCATCAAATTTAAGTCCCTTGACAATGCATGCAAAGGCATAAGGCCACTGTTTTGGTAGAGATTTTTCAACGATTAAGTTGTAACCTGATTTCTTGACATCGTATTTCCTTAATCCTGTCTTTACGCCAATAAATGATGAGAACGCTCTTGCAAAACCTTGCTCAGATAACATATCAGGCCTATTAGGGAAGACCTCCACAATTATCTCATTTCCTTCAATCTTGTCAAGGTCTGTACCGAGCATCGAGATTCTATCTTTGAGTTTATCAAGAGGAAGCTTTTTTCCTACAAGCTGTTCAAATATTTTTTTGTTTAGTGTTACAGTTGGCATTTTCAATAGTTTATTTTAACCAGTATTTTATCTCCCTTAATTGTTTAATGTCGTTTTTGTAAAGGTCTCTAATGTCTTTTATATCGAAATATTCTAAGATTATCCTATCAAAACCAGGACCCCAGGCAAGGATAGGTACGAACTTGCCGAGAAGAGGTTCAACTACCTCTGGTCTAAAGATTCCTGCACCGCCCAGCTCCATCCAGGTATTATGAACAGGATGCCAAACATCTATCTCTACGCTGGGTTCTGTATACGGAAAATGGGCGGGTCTAAACCTTGCATCAGGAAAACCCATTTGTTTAAAAAATTGTTTCAGATATCCCAAAAGATGTCTGAAGTTCGAATTAGGATCGATAACAATTCCTTCAGTTTGGTTAAGCTCAAAAAGATGTGACCAATCCATTGTCTCGTTTCGGAAGCAGCGGCCTAGTGCAAAGAATTTTGCGGGTAGGTCTTCATCTTTCAGTTTGCTTATTGTTCTTGCAGATATCCCTGTTGTATGCGTCCTTAAAACATTCTTCTTTGCTTCTTCTTCGCTCCACTTGTATTGCCACCCTGTACTGCCTTCTGTTCCTTTTTCGTGTGATTTTCTTACTGCGTTCACCAGTTTCTTATCAGGAAGGTTTCCTTTTACAGGTTCTTTTACAAAGAACGTATCCTGCATCTCCCTTACAGGGTGGTCCTGAGCAGTGAATAATGAATCAAATATCCAGAATGACGTATCGAGCATGGGTCCTGTCATCTCCTTAAAACCCATATTGAGCCAGATCTGTTTAGCATAATCTGCTGCAACTTTGGTGAAATGTCTTCTACCCCCAGATATTCTTGGAACATTAATCTCCACATCATATCTTCTGAAAGGTTTGCCTTTCCAGGAGCCTGATGAGAGCATTTTAGGTGTTACCTTATCTATTACTTTAGTGTCGATCTTTATTGTGGTGAGTTTTTTTCCTAGGTCTGTCAGGGTTACTGTCTTTATCTTTACAATATCGACTTTGACTATGTTTTTCCTTGATTTAAGATTATCAAAAGCAAACTTCTCTTCTGGGGATAATTTAGAAATCTCTTTTGGAAGTGCTTTAAGTAGCAGTTCCTCGAATGTAGGTTTTTTCAGAAGTTTTTCGCCGTTTGGGGTTATTGATATGCTTAGTTGTTTTCCGTCTTTTTTTATGTCTATGGCTGCTTTCTTTTTCAGCATACCTATACAAATATTAAGCTCGGATGGGTCGATTTTTGATGTTTTTATTATTTCCTCAACAGGTTTAGGTTTTGTTGTTAAAGATCTAAGAAAACGTATCTCAGGAAGTCCGTCTTTTTCGTATCTCTTACCATTCTTGTCAAGCTTAACTAACTGTTGGAGCTCTTCCTTTAAACCAATCACTTTCTTGTTCTGCAACCATTGCAGTGCGCGCATGACCTCCACATCCTTTAAAGCGGAGTGTTTGACAAGATCCTGATAATCAGAATATTTAGAAAGCAGCGGTACTACTTTCCTCTCTAACGGATGCAGTGTTTCAGCCAGGTTTTTAATGTCCATTTTAGAGTATAAACTGATTTTAGTTTAAATATGTTTTGAAAGGAATATAAAAAAAAGAAAGAGTTTATCTTGCTGACTTCATATCTTTCCAGGCAAGATTAAACAGGTTCTCCATTGCTTTTGCAAAGTAAGGCGTGTTCACCCAGATGCTTACGTCATATGTTGGATGGACCTGTTTATCATCAAGAACCATGAAAATGAGCTCTTTTCCATCAACAATGCAGAATCTTGCATTCAGGTCTTTCACGTTCCGTACTTCAGCCAAGCCCGCGATTTCAGTTAATGCATTCTTTGATTCTTTAGTTATTGGTGCTGCAATCCTCACCTTTACGCCTTTTTTCTTTAATCTCTCGAAAACAGGTTTAAGACCTTCGACTTTTCTAATAAGGCCTTTAGCTGTTGTCATCAATGTTACTGACTTTTCAGCGTTCCTTATAGTTAGTTCAAGATGATTGTATAAGTTGTGTCTTCCTCGAAGGCTGCCTGCAAGGTCTGTTGGCTCTATCAATTCTATTCCTTGAGTGTGCAGGGTGTTAAGCTCGTCAATGACATCTGTCTTCTTAAGTTCTTCCAATCTTTTTATCTTTGTATCTGCATCTTCGCGCATGTTTTTCTTTACTCTCTCAAGAACTTCTTTAGGAGGAACTGCAATATACTTTATCGGTTTGCCGAGTTTCATCAATACAAAGCCTTTCTTTTCAAGGCTTTCAAGAACGTCGTAGCTTCTAGAACGAGGGACGTTTGCAATATCAGATAGTTCTCCTGCAGTTGAGACGCCTCTTGAGAGCAGGGCAGTCCAAATCTTTACCTCGTATAGGTTTAGAGAAAAATACCTTCTCAACTTGCTTAAAAATTCTTCTTTAACAATCATTTAATACTCCCCCCTTTTTATTGTTTAGTACTACTGTGCATTTGTTAATTTTTTTTACCCCAACACAGTACTTTCAAAACGAAAATTATGAGAAAAATAAAACAGAACTACTATAAAAACCTTTTTATTTCTAATATGAAAATTTTAAGCGATTTTGTAACGAAGAATCGCAGCAATGCCGCCGAGTCCGTGCAGTTTTTTTCCTGCGTCATGGTCAGTAGAGATTATGTGCACTGAACCATTGACAGACTCGACAGTCTTAAGCAAGATTTCTAGTTTTCCATAAGT
>JAHWHD010000031.1 GCA_019323525.1 Candidatus Woesearchaeota archaeon | reverse complement strand
CGCGTCCCTGTAATAGATGAACGGTTCATGGCCTTTATTGATAAGGACCTTGCGTATCTCTTCAAGTCTTTCCCTAAGCATGTCATGGTCTGTTCCTGAGAGCTTGTATGCTATGAAGATTTTCATGGTTAGATTGAAGATTGTGGTGTTTAAAAATCTTGCGTCTGTATTGATAATCCATATCAGTAACATTTTTATAGTTCAAAATCTAGGTATAATACATGGTACTTTCAAGACGTCTATTCTTGGGAACTTTATCCAGTTTGACTGCTTTTACAACTGCATGCAGTGACGAAGAAGAAACGCAGATTATACAGATAACAGGTGGCAGTTACACTCCTCCTGCTCCTACTGAAAAACATGATTTTAAGATGGCTTATGTTATTATAGGTGATAGTAACGGCGTCACAGGAGATGAACTTTTATTTGTTGAGAATATCATGACACCTTTTCCTCAGACATGGAGCAATGCTACACTTGGCATGTCGTCGATTGCAGTTGACGGTGTTTACTTTGTGAATGATAATGGTGACTGGAAGAACAATGGTTCTATCAAAGAAGCTGTACGGTTATTTGGTCTAATGAACAATGGTGCGTATGATTTTATATCTTTCTTCCCTGTAGTGAAGTCTGATGCAAGGGTCGAGGCTAACCTGCATTTCCTGTTCCAGAATAATGTTCAGGGTATAGGCCAGAGCATATTTGACAAGACTGCTTATTATAATGCTCCAAGTCATATGCTTGGTGCTAATCTTTTTGGTTACCTTTGGAGTTACAGGGACTGGGGTTTTTACCCAAATATATATGAGCAGTCACAGAACGGAGGACTGCACGAGACAGGTCATCAGTGGGGGATGTTTGCAGGTGTTGATTTTACAGGAGCTGCAGGTCTTGAGATAAAGGCTCAGGGTATACATTTTTACCAAGGTGTTGTTTCAGGAACAGGTTCAGCAACTCCAATGAACGCAAATGACTTTACCAAGAACCCTGACGGTACTTATACTCTTGTTAACCACGGGATCTCGATTTATAAACGGTTTCATGATGCGCAGCTATATTTTATGGGTTTAGGTAAAAGGGATAACCTTGACTTCTCTAAAAGGCATGATATTGTTGACATGAGGTCGCAGCCTTATCTTAAGCATAGTGATTTTAGTATCGATGATATAATCGCTTTTGAAGGAGAGAGGGTTTACCTGGGTTAATAAACCTTATAAACCCCCTGCATAAGTTTTTTAAATCTCAACATAATTCTAGATTTTATGAGGAAATCGTTACTTGCTTTGGGGTTGGCGACTTTAATATCAGGATGTTCTGCTCGTATCGAGCCTACTTACATGGCTCCAAGCCATGTTTTTGATGAGTATCACAAGCGCGACTGTAAAGAGGACATGTATTTTGTTGCATCTCCAATGGATTATGGTTCAAGGTTAGGGACCACACTAAACAGGATTGCTGATTATGAAATCAAGTACCTGAAACTTTCTAATGATGAAGGTAACGCTTACAAGCGCGAGATAGTGAGGATAAAGGACGAGATGGTTGAGGAGGATACTCTTGAAGGTATGTGCAGAGCTATCAGGGGCGCGGGTTACAGGATAAAGCCAAATGGCAAAGGTGCTATCACACTTTACCATTCCTTAAAATCTAAACAGTTAGATTCAGATGTTGCTACAACACTTCTAGGGCCTGTTGCAAGGCAGCAGGGTATAGATGTTAAGCAAGTGTATACGCTCGCGCCTTACACTATGATGCCTAGGGTCCTGCTTAAACATAAAGCCGGGTATCTTGACGCGCGCAGGCGCAAGTTCATGACTAAAGACCAGTACCTTAAACAGATAAAAGCTCCTCATTTTTTTGAGCACGAGCTAGGATCATTTGATGTTATGCCTCTATACGGGCTCGGAGTTCATTTGTTGCTTGTTAATGATGACTCAAAGACTGCAAAGCAATGTTTTGACCTGGCACTGGACAAGGACTCTGGATGTCCGCAGGTACATTACTTGATGGCTAACCTACACTTCAAGAACAACAGTGCCAAGCAAGGCCTGAGACATCTTGAGACTGCATCAAGGATAGCGAACAAGAACCTTTTCCTGGCGCATGCGATGGCAGACTTTGCCGACGATTGCTGGCCTGCTGAAAAAACCAGGATGGTGCAAAGGTTTAACACTCTTTCCAGGACATATGAACACAATCCTGAGATCCTTAAAATGACTCTGCAGGCTTTCAAACAGGCACACATTATGGGTCTTAAATTCAGTTCTACAAAAGCAAAGGTCGGCAGGCACAGGAGAGATATAGTACTTACACACAAGAGACGTGCTGAGGAAGCTTTGAGAGAGGTCGAATCTCAGCCATAAGTTTTTTATATCTACATAGTATCCTAGTTTTATGAGAAAATCGTTACTTGCTTTGGGGTTGGCGACTTTAATATCAGGATGTTCTGCTCGTATCGAGCCAACATATGAGCCTATGAGTCATAGGTTTTATGAAGCGCCTATTGTCCAGAGAGAGTATAGACACGAGTTACGGAATCCTGTTCTTACTTCTTTACCGAGCGGTTGTCCTCTTGATAAGATGGCTAACCTGCATATAAGACATATGAACCTGACCTATCAAGAATCAACAGAGTTCAAGGACGAGCTTGCAAGGTTAAGGTCTTCGATGATCAAGGAAAAGGATCTTGAAGGGATGTGTGATGTTTTGAAAGGACGCGGTTATTATGTTTCAAGTAATAATGCATTTCAGTCTCTTACGCTTTACCACGGTATTAAAAATAAAGCTTTAGATTGCGATTCTGTGGCTGCTGTTCTAGGGCCTGTTGCAGAGGAGAAAGGTATGGATGTGAAACCAGTATATCATCTATGGCCCTACACGACACTTGCGCATGTTACTTTGAGGCATGATGACAGGCTGTTTGACACTATATTCTGCAGGTACGTGAAAGAGGAAGAGATTTTGAAATGCATGCAGACTCCATGGGCTTTCAAGCGCGAGTTTAAGTCGCATCAAGTGTTTCCATTGTACTCAATCGCAATCCACAAAATCTTAAACGAAAAAGTGTCTGATAATGCGATAGCATGCCTTAAAGAGGCTGTTAGATTAGAACCTGAATCTCCTCAAGGCTATTTCTTGCTAGGCGCTGTACACATGCATAATAACAGACCTGATGCTGCGATAAGGTATATATCAACTGCACACAGGCTTGCAAAAGAAAATCTTTACATCGCAGGGTTACTGATGCATTACACCTATGAACATAGGCCAAAGCAAGCAAATGCATGGTTGAAGGAATTTAACAGGCTTAGCAAGAGATGGGAGAAACATCCTTCTGTTGTTGTCCAGACGCACCGTTTTCTTAAAAAGTTCGTAATAAGAAATCCTCGAGGTCTTGAGTTTATGCGGTTTCCGGAAAAGTCTGATTCTTAAATTCCATAACCCTTATAAATCCTTAAACTATTAATTTACAAAAACGAGGTGATAATATGCCAATTTTAAAGCAACCTGTTGACGAGTCATGGGGAATTGTGGCTTTTGTGACGAGCTTGCTGAGTTTTGCAATGCTGGATTATGGGTTTATGGGTCTTGTGATGGCTATAATTGCTGTTGTAGGCGGTGTAATGCAGATCCAAAAAAAACAGACAGCTCTTGGTAAGGCAGGTCTTATCCTGGGAATTGTCAGTATAGTGTTTATACTGATACTGTTTATCACAGGACAGTTATATCTGTTCTATTAATTTTTTTATTTTTTTTAAGAATTAAAAATTAGTTGTTACCTGTTAAAACTATGGCTCTTTGATATCCTTCTGTAATAAGCTTCCTGTTCCTTCCTCTTTTTGCACATCCATGAATATTCAGCCAATCTCATTGTTGCTGCTCTGCCAGGGAGAGGGTGCCTGCCAGAAGATGTTTCTAATATATTTCATCTAATTGTCGATGAACTGGTTTTATTTAATTACTTATAGAAGTTAAAGCTGGTAATCTTTAAATCAAACCTGCACATCCTAATTTCAATGGCTAGATATCTTCATAGGCATACAACTGTTTACACAGACGGTACATCTGTTGAAATGGATAATGCAGTGTTTCCTCTGCCTGCGCATGGTAAAAAGCCTTTGTTCTGGTTCTATATCAGTAGCGCAGGGCCTGGCTGGAACTATGATGATAAGTGGCTCCAGTTGTCAGTTCCAGAAGGTACGACTGTAAATGACCTTGAACGAGTGATTGACAGGCTTAGAATTGAAACTAGCGTAAGGAAAGTCTTTGAGAACTGTATCTATAATCGCAGGTTCTTGTCAGGGACCTACCAGATAGGGCATTGGATAAAGCATTAGTAACACATAAAAACCACCTTTGAATTCTGTCTATTATGGACCAACTTAACCCCTTATTTAGCCTGGACGAGCTTTTGGAATTTATTGCAGAGGCAAAGCTCCATACTTATGCAGCTGTCAAGGAGATAAGGGAGAAGTATAAAGTCGAGCATTCTGGGAAGATAAGTTTCATCTATACAAAGGGAGAGTTCACTTACTGCGATACTTATGAAGGTTCTCTTGAGTTTCAGGGTAGAGAGGTTGTAACACATCTTGAGAAACCTGTATGGGAGATGAAGTATAAAGGTAAAGTCACGCGTCCTGATCTTGATTCTAGGATTACAGAAGTGCTAAGAAAAGCGTTAAGATGTTTTCCTAAAAAGATTCCTATCAGGGGCTGTAGCAGGTATCCTGACCAGGATGCTCTTGACGGGTTTGTCTACATGTTTGATGTTGAAGGGTTAAGCGACGGCCCTGTCATAGCGCTGTTCAAAGGAAAAGAGGTTATCGCCTACAATGGTGAAGAAGTATATTCTTTGGAGTGCTCAGGTGGTTTTATCCAGTAAATTGCCATAAGCTTTAAAAATCAATATCAGTTGCCATCTCTATGCTCGAACAAGAATCATTTTTTTCAGATCTTGAAGATGTTATAGCAAAGCTTCCCTTTCCTATGTCACAAGATCTGCAGCTGGCTGCTCTTGGCCAGGGCCAGGCAATTTACAGGGACAGAGAATTTTTATTGTACTTCTTTGATATTTCAAACCAGGCAAACGAGTTCAGGTTTGTAAGAAGCATGGGCATTTTTCCAAGGCAGACAGACAAGAGGCATGTTGAGGAGCTGATGGAGCATGGGGTTGCAGAAGATGACTATGTGTCTATAGGCTGGTACATAACAAGAGAACGGTTGTTGGATTCTTGAGAAAAAAAATAAAAAAATAAAATTATATTCGCTAATTATTTCTTCTTTTTAGCTTTCTTTTTTGTAGCTTTTTTCTTCTTAGGTGCTGCTTTTTTCTTAGCTGCTTTCTTTTTTGCCATTTGAATGACCTCCTTTTTTTTAGTCCCCTGATTGAGGATAGTTAGTTGTAGATAGAAATTTTGTATCTTTAGATATAATATTCATCATTGGCGTGTATGCTCTAATAGCTTAGAATTAATTATATCATTAAGGGTTTATAAACTTTTTGTTATTGTTTTGATTTTTGTTCTTCATCACAAGGTCTTTCGAAAACAAGAGTTCCGGCTTCCTCGCAGCAGGGTACAAGGATCGGCTTGTCGAGCTCGTTGCGAATTCCTTCGAGCATAGCTTCGCTTGTTTTTTCAACAGTCTCTTCAGGGTCTGTTTCACAACTAATGCGGGATGCGATAAGATGCAGGGTCTTGGAAATGAAACTGTCGATCTTATACTTGTGCTCAAGAGTGTCGACGACAAAACGTTTATCATGCGACCTTAATGATTTCACAACGTCTCTCCTGTGCCATGCTCCGTAGAACTTCCCGGCCCTGTTTCCGAGTGTGCGGCTTGCTCTTACCAGAGGGCCTACATAATATTCTCCTGGAGTTTGTGGATTTTCATTTTCAAGAAAGACCTGGACAGCGTTTCTAAGTAGATGTTCATAGAGTTTCATGTTAAGGACGTTGTTGTTCTTGTAGAGTTCGTATGCAAACTCGTGATTCCCTAACAGTCTTCCCAGAGGGCTGCTACCAAGGAAAGCAAGGAAAGGGTGTTCATGTTCCCATTCTGCAATGTAAAGGGCAAGCTTTTCAAGCTCTTTGTGTTCAGGCAATATCACAACAGTTCCTAGTCGGGATTCGAGGTTGATAGTAGAGATGCCTGCTTCTTCCAGGGCATTAACTGATCTCTGCATCTTTTCGTTCAATGGCCTGTAACGTTCTGTCTCAAAATCAACTATGTCCTGCATATAAGTGCAGAACAGCTTATACACTGTCTCTGCTCTTGCCTCAATTGTATCTTGCATGAGCCTGATAAGGCTGGATTTTATTTAAAGATAACTTTATATAATATCAAAAAATAAATCTCGGTATGAGATGGACTTTACTCTTTTTGTTGCTGGTGTTTGTTATAGGATGCCAGGTTAGTGGGGAGGTTGTTAAAGAAGAGGTTCCTGGAATATCTTCACTGACTTTGACAACTGACATGCCTTTGTACCATTCAAACGAGATGATACATCTGAATGCTAATCTTGAAAGCATGACTGACATTAACGCAACTGTTAGGTTCTATGGAATTAACGCGAGCAGGTTAAGAATCGATGAAACGATTGATTCAGTTTTAGTGAAAGGAGTCAATGATGTGAGCTTTGATTATCAAGCTCCTAGATGTTATGGATGCGCAGGTGTAAAGCCTGGAACCTATCAGATAGCTGTTGATGTAATCAGCGGGAATCTTACAATGGCAACTGCTAGTGTTGATGTTGAGCTTATGCAGTGATTGCGTGTTTTTAGCACGATATTTGCTTTTTGAATCTTTGGATTTTGGCCTTTGTACTGCTCGAATTCTCCATTTTTGGGTTGTGGGCAATAACCTTTATAAATAACTCTCCCTTAGTAGTCACTATCGGGTGACTAGTGAGAAATATGGGCCTATATGAAGCTTTAAAGAACAGGGTTAAGCACGAGATTCCTGACTGGATTAAGTTGGCGGATGCTGAAGAGCATGTCCAGATGCCAAGATTGGTTGTTGTCGATGATGTTGAGGAAGCTGCCAGGTTAAGAAGAAGGTATCCGGACATTCTAGTTGTTCATTCTCCTAAGATATATGATGATTATTCTGCTGATGAAATCAGGTATAGCGATGATCCTCTTGAGATAAGGCTTAGCAATGGCGATACTATAAGAGGTTTACTGGTCGAGCCTGAGCCTATGATGCTTGCAATGTCAAGGCTTTACCAGAGATGGATGGAGCCGCCTAAAGACCTTAAACATGTTGTTGATTCTTTAGAGGATAGTGTTGAGAAGGCTGCTGCAAAAAGAAAGAAGGGCATGGAAGGTCTTAAGAAAGCTGCCAGCAACCTTTCAGGAAAAAAGGATCCTAAGAAGATAAGCAAGCTGATCAATTGGTTGCTAAAGCACCAGTTTGAGTTTCCTGAACATTTCATAAGAGAGGCTGTGCAGAATGCTGACGGTGCTAGCGCTGACAAGAAAACTAACAGGATAGATGTGTACATAGACACTGCTAATAGGAAGGTGCAAGTCGAGGACAGAGGCCGCGGCATGAACGAGTTTACTATGGAAGAAAAGCTGCTCAAGGTCTTCAAAGGAGATAATGAGTTTCTTGATTTTGCACCTGGGAAGTTTGGTCTGGGTTCTGTCAGCTTTTTTGGACTTGAGCATGACAGTGTTGAGGTTGACAGTCTTACAGAATCAGGAGAGGGTGCAAGGATTGTCGTGGATAAAGACATTATGAGAGGTGATTACATTCCTAGCACAAGGAAAGAGCATGGTACAACACTGACAATAAACCTCTCACAGCAGTCTGATGTTGATTTTGATCTTGTCAAGCAGATACTTGAGCAGGACTGCTGCTATATCGAGACTCCGTTGTATCTTCACATGGACGGTAAGGTCACAAAGCTGAACAAGGAACTGTTTCCTGATGATGCTTTAACTTTTGATGAAAAAAATGCGCAGGGTTTTCTAAGAAAATACGGTAATGGAGGAGAACTTCATCTTCTTGACCACAGGATAAGGCTTAAGACGTTTCCGATAAAAGGAGCTAACGGTGTAGTGAACTGTAACGGCTTGAGCACCACGTTCTCAAGGGACAGTATAAAGGATGACGATGTGTTCAAGAATCTTTGGAGCTATATCAACCTAAAAAGAAAAGAGCTGTACCAGAGAGAGGCTGTTGACTATACTAAACTGCCGACTGATGAAAGGCTTAAGAGGTACAGTCATTTTGTGCAGGAATCGTTGTTTACCGAGGATGGTAAGCCTAATGAGGAATGGATACGTGAGAATTTCATGCAGTTAAAGCATGGACTTGACCATGAGATGGGGCTTGAGTGGAAGAGCCATGCAGGTATTGACTTCCTTGATAAGTGGGGTATGCTGCCTTTATTTCTCGCAGATGCGCTCAAGGGGTTAATTGCAGCTCCGTACAGGATATTCAAGGCGTATCTTGATGAGGATAAGGATATTGATATAAAGACAGTTGACCAGGATCTAAAGTTTTTAGAGGGTGAGAAACCAACTGAAGAGGATATCCCTGTTATAGTTGATAATGAGCTT